>JANPKH010000311.1:0-7270 GCA_031425935.1 Gammaproteobacteria bacterium
ATTGCGGATATCAATTACAGGCCTAACGTTTGCCGCTGGAATACCGTTGAAGTAGAAGTTACGCAAATTAGACGCTCTTATCGTTGTGCTATTTTCAGTACTGAGATTTCGCCAGAATTGTGCAATAGGCAGACAACCTGATGCAACTCCAGGATTTGGGTTTGGCATCTGTGCTTCAAAAATTAAGAAATTACGGTTACCGCCTTGGTTTGCATAAATAACGCGGTATTCGCCACAATCGTTAAAGGTAACGTTATCACGCAAATCAAACCGATTTACGAGGCCAATAGGTGCGTAGTTACTAATAAAGGCTTCTGGACTATCTGCTTGTGAGCCCTCTGCAGGTCGGCATTCTATTGAAAACCCGTTTAAAACCCCGGTGCATTTTTCTCCACCTACTACGCGTCCCGGTACAGGGTTTTGGGTATCCCACATGCGGGCAAACAGTTGCTCAACAGTGGTTTGATTGCCAGGATTAATCGCATTAAGTTGGTTCACTAATTGTTGGAGTGTACTTCGAAAACTAAAGTCTGCGGCTTGTAAAGTTGCTGCATCGTGAATAAATAGAGATCTATCAACGTTTACGCTGATGCTGCTACTAGACGCACTGCTTTTACTGCTTGTACTGCTACTAATTATACTGCTACTAATTCTACTGCTCGATATACTGCTTTTGCTGCTGCTAACTACACTACTGCTCTTACTACTTACAATGCTACTGCTACTGCTAGTGCGAGTAAAATTGAATGTTGCTGTGTCGACAGCACCTGATGGCGTTTGATGGGTAAAAGAGTAAGTAATTGTTAAGGCTGCACCCGCAGTAGTCGTTACGACTTTTTCATGACGTGCAAGTGACGTGTTTAATGTCATTCGTATGTTTTGTTGGGGTCCGTTGTTAACAGTAAAATGTACATCTGCCCACTCAACTGTAACGTTATTAGGTTTGAGCCAAATGATAACTGAGCTCGCATTATCTGTAACACCATTAGTTATTCCGGTAGCAGAAGAGGTACTTGATGCACTTGATGGTTTTGAACTAGAGGCGTTTGATGGCTGAGAGCTAGACCTGCTAGATGGCGTTGAGCTTGATGCGCTAGATGGCTTTGAGCTTGATGCGCTAGACGGTTTTGAACTTGATGCGCTAGACGGTTTTGAGCTTAACGAGCTTGATGATGTAGGGACTGTTGCTGTGAACTGTGCGGTATCAAATCCTGTCCCACCATTAATAGAATAGGTAAAGGAATAAGTAACAACAGTGCCTGAGTTAGCGCTAATAATTTGCTCAAATCTTCCAGTAGTAGCATTTGACGTCATACGAATATTTTGTTGTGCACCCCCCGTACTAAAATGTACATCCACCCATGCGATGCTAACGTCTGGTTTAAACCATAGGACGGTAGAACCGGTGGCCGCTATGCCATGAGTAAAAGTTGTTTGAGCTTGAGATGACATTGAGCAAAAGAAGATACAACCGAGCATGAAACTCATTACATGTTTCCACGCAATAAATGTTTTGTAATTCATGATGAAACTCCGTTAATTAATATGGATGACTAAAAATTGATTTTTTAGTCGTGTTTTTTTACAAAAATACGTAGATTTAGGAATGAAAAATATTCTTAAATCTATTTTCTTTGTTTCTATTATTTTTAATGTTTGTTTTTTTTAGAGGAAATTGAATTACTTAAACGATCGCTATAAAAATTAAATAGCAGGACTGGAGAGTGTATTTTTAGAATGTTTGAAAAAATTAGCTCCTTGAATTTACGTTATAAAATCGCATAAATATCAAATTACGTTAACGGTGGCAGTTAAATTTACTGATTAAAATCGCTTGCAATTCTGCGTTTTTCTGTAACATAAGTGAAACCAAAGGTATCGATATTTTATTGATGTGTCACTCATTGTAACTCAATGGCATCATAATACTCAGTAGTGTAAACATATGTAAAGGGGTTTTAAATAATTAATGTTTAGCGTTTTAAAGTTGCGGATATTTTAAAAACTGCAGAGTAACTAAAGTTTAATTGTTACTAATTTTTTAATTTTTATTTTCGCGAAAATAAAAATTAAAATGTTGCGAAGCAAAAAAAAATTAAAAAAAAGGGCCTGAAAATTTCAGACCCAAAGAAGGCAGGGTAGCCTTCGGTTGCAATGTGACGAACACATTAACAACAGAGAGAGGAATAAACAGAGCCCGGTGTTTCCCGAACTCTGTAGATTAAGGCTTTCTTATTTGCCGATCGTATAAGTTACAGAAACAGGTGACCATGTGTAAATTGATGGGCTATAGCTACCGACATCATCGTAAGAGAAGCCGTAAGCTAAACCATTAATTGAGTGGTCGTGCCAAAACTTAGTAAAATAATTGGCAGTTTGGCCTTCTGGGTAAAAGAATGCTGAGTTGTGCCAATCCTTCCCATCACGATGTGCAACACGGCGATTAAGTGCCGCACACACTTGCGCTTGCAGCTGCAGTTGTTTGTCACGAACTAAACCGCTTGCACCGCTCGAATCGTCCAGTACACCATTACCCAACATTGCCATTGAAGTGGTTGGTTTGGCATTTATTTTGTAAGTACCTGCTCCGTCGGTAAATACGAAACTATCGCCTACCACATTCCCTGTAAATGTAGGCCAACCATTTTGAAGATTTAATATTAATGGTTGATGACGATATTGCTCCCAAACTTGGTCGATATATCCTTTCAAGTAATCAGCATTAGGTCCGCCAGTTTGAAATGTAGCGTGTGCCGGAGCAATGATGCGGTAAGGTGCATGAGGTGCTTGTGCCAAGCCATTGAATGGAAGTGGAGTCTCAGTAATAAAACGAGCAAACAATTCAGCGCGCGTTTCAGTTAATGATTCGCCAACAGTTTGGTTAAAGCCATCTAGCCCGGTAACATTAAGTTGCACAGGGAAGCCGAAGTGGTCCACGCGAGTAGTATTGATGAAAATACCTTGTAAAGATTTATCTTTACCAAGTATCGCAAATTCACCAAAATCAAACAGCACATCGATGTTGGCATCGTCAGGATTTTCAATGTTAGCACCTGCATAGCCAATTTTGCCGTTGATATCTTTGTTAACCCAAATGTACATGGGGCTACCAACACTCATTAATAACCGCGCTGAGTTAATCGCTGGAATAGTGATGCTCTTAGTTTGTGCTAAAGAATGGAAGTAATTGGCGTAGTTTCTGCCATTTTTGGGAACTACATTGTCACCAATGCTCATTGGTATTAGCGCACCATTTATGTCTACGTGAACAAACTGATCGGTGTTCCAATCTTTACCGATAATTGCCCAATAGACCTGATTATCTGGTTTTCCAGTTTTGTTAACGACATTAAACTTGGTTAGGCCATTCCATTCACTACGAGTATTGCTGGTAATGGTATAGCTAGCATCAGCCACGCCTGAGGTTGTCCAACCTGCTTTTACCGCTATAGCTTTAATGTGGGTCACGTTGGAAGGCGACTTACCGGCATCAATTTTTGCTTCGATCGGTGCGCCATATACGGGTGAGTCAATTGTAGGGGTTGAGCCATCCAGCGTGTAGTGGATAAAGGCACCTTCTTTGTCTGAGGTAATAGAAACACGAATAACAGTATTGTAGGTGCCAGATACGTGGGAGAAAGTAGGAGTATGAAGAGCTCCTGGTACCTCATTGATTGAGTATGCACCCGTAACCATTGGTGATTCTTCAGCATTCGGTGCGATAGTAATGGCATTGATGATTACTGCACTATTGACCGGAATGCTAGTGCCAGCAACATACAATGGTGACTGTGCTGTAGCTGCTGAGCCATCTAACGTATAACGAATGGTGCCGCCTGATTCAGTGGTACTAAGTTTTACATTTTGCGCGGTAAAGAAGCCGCCAGGTGATGGGGAAAATACTGGTTTGGCAACGTTGCTAACGACGCTACAAAATACGTGAGCGGCCATTGGTGAGTCTTGCATGAGGCCATTAGTATCTCTATAAGTAAAATTATAGTTCACACTATTGCCGCAAGAAACAGGACTAATCTTAGTTTCCCAGCGACCCAATGTTGTGTTGAGGGTCATTTGCGGGTTGATTTGGCCTCCTTGTCCACTGATGGTGTAATGCAAAATTACTGGATTTGCTTGCGCGGCTGTAGTTTTGAACCATACAGTTGCTACCGCACCTAGTTCAGCTACTCCTTTTTGGAAGCAATTGGTGCTACAAATGCTACTGGTAACAGAAGATTGAATCGAGCTTGCTACTGATGATGGGGTAGCTGAAGATTTCACTGAGCTTGCTATGGAAGATTTCACTGAGCTTGCTATAGAAGATTTCACTGAGCTTGCTATAGAAGATTTTACTGAGCTTGATGAATTAAAAGTTCGTACATAATTAAAGGCAGGGGTGTCAAATGCACCTACTGGCGTCATATAAGTAAAAGAATAGGTAATATTTAATGCTGTACCTGCAGTCACTGCAACTGTTTGCTCAAAGCGCCCTAACGTTGAATTTAAAGTAGCACGAAAATTTTGCTGGCCTGTGGTGTTCACGTTGAAATGAATGTCTGCCCAGACAGGGTTTGACGCAGGTTTAAACCAGAGAACGACCGAATTACCGTTGTCTATGGCACCGTTACTAGCACCAGTTACAGACGAGCTTGAAGATACGCTAACAGTGCTTTGTATGCTCGAAGAGGCGGTCGGAGCAGAAGATGCACCTTGCGAAGAAGGGCCGCCGACAATGGCTGTTAACTGCGCCGTATCATAAGCTAATCCATTTATATTGTAAGTAAAGGAGTAGTTAACGGTAGTACCGGCACTAGCAGTTATCGCCTGTTCAAAACGGTTAGTCATGCTATTAAATGCCATTCTAACATTTTGTTGTCCGGCTCCAGTGCTGTAATGGGCGTCTACCCATGAAGTACTAGCGGTCGGCTTGAACCATAAAACAGCGGTCGTGCTAGTAGTACTCTCTACACCACTGGTAAAAGTGGTTTGAGCGTGGGCTGATGATAGTGGTAATAACCACATTGTTAGAGCAAGGAAAAAACCAATATATTTGCTTATTGCGTTCATGATTGCGGACTCCGAGTTATTGTTATGATCGAATATCTATTTTTTATGCTTAATGCAGGCTCATTTTTGAAATGACCCAACTTCCTTGTTGGTATACCATCCTAGGTAAATTCGTTCATATCTGTCGACTCAGGCGACACCTGCGCGCTTGTTAGGAATCCTAAGCCGCGTTTCATGCGAGGTTTTGGTGGGATTGACGCTTGGCGCGCGCGCTAACTAATTGTTTTTAAAGTAATAATTTTTTTTAAAGAAAAATTGATAATTTTTATAAAAAAAGAGCTTATTCCCAATGCTTGTAATGTCTTTTGAACCTGTTGAGACAAAACAGAGCACAGACAATATAATTCGGAGGGGATGGGAGGGCGCGACGAGACTTAATTATTTTTGTATGGATTGACAAAACTGCGTAGGTGTTAAGTTGAGTTGCTTTTTGAAGGCACGGTAAAAAGTTGATTTACTATTAAAGCCTGCGTCCGCCATTACTTCTAGCATAGATGCATTTTGACCTGCTTTAGTAAGAATCTGCTTTGCCTCTTCAATGCGATAATAATTAATATAATCAAAAAAATTCTGATTAAAGTGCCGATTAATGGTATTGGAGATTTTACGAGTCGATAGGGTTGTATATTCTGCAAGTTGTTCAATGGTAAGTTCGGGGTCAAGAAATAATTTTTTCTCAAGCATTGCTGCATTTAATTTTTCTATAGCCATTTGATCTGGCGCATCCTGCCCTTTATTTTCGGAAGGTGGCGCAATAGATGGTAACGTTACCTTTTGTACAATACCTGATTTGGCTAAATTATAAACCACCAACGTGTTGACAAAAATAAATAGGAAAAAGTTACCAGTAATACCTAATTTGTCGCCTAACCAATGCGGTGCATGTAATAAATTTAATACATACCCCATGAAATCCCATATCCAAATTCCGAGAAACCCTCCCACCAAAATTTTTAGCCATGTATGGTCTACTATATGGGAGTAATTTTCCTTTAATCGTTCTTTATAATTGTGCAGAAGAACGTAAGAAAAAACGCTATAAGAAACGTACAAAATATCTTTTGCCCAAAGATGGACTTGAAAAATGGGGTTGTTAAACAAAATTGCATAGTCTTTAGTGCTAAGCAGCAGTTGTTCATCTGTGTAGCTGGAATAAAGCATTACTAGATAGAGAGGAAACAACGCTAGCGGTATTAAGTGCAAAGCATCTTTCTTGGTGAAGGTATAGTCTGAATAAATAATGGATTTAACATATAGGTAGAGCATGGGCGCAATCAAATAAATACTGAACCTTAAGAAGAAAAATATATTAATTGCACCATTTAAAAAGTGTACTTTAATGGTTGGGCTCCAATAAATCAGAGTATTGAATGCATCAAGACTTAAGCCAATTAAAAATAGCGACAAGAATAAATTAGAAGCTTTTTTGCCATTATTAACAATCAGCAACAATACTGAAAATAGAAGACATTGGAAAATAACCAATATTATAGGGATGTCTTCAAGGCTTAAAAGAATAGCTTTCATAGTAACTAGCTCATTATTAGGAATAAATAAAGTCAATAGGCTGAGATGAGAATCAATATACTTATTAGTCTGGCGCTAAATTTTATGGTCAACCCTGTTGTATTAATTTCACCGCATCAAGTTACATAAGAACGTCAGGTGCGCATGAAATTTGTTAACTTTATGAATAAAACAGATTCTCTTAAGAGACATTTATGCCCGTTTACATTTTGAGATTATTTTATAAGTATAATATAGCGCTTATAGAAACGGTAACTCTATATAAAAAAACCACTAGGAAATGGATTTTTTATGCAAATCTTTTAAATAGACGAACTGCTACGTAAGCTAATTATTCAAAGGAATGTTAGTTAATAAGAATTTCAGCAGTAATAAACAAGCCCCGCACAACCAGGTTGTGTGGGACTTGTTTAATTGAGCGTTAAGGCCACCTTCATTTATTTTTTTTTAAGGCGCGAACATTGCGCGAAGATATTTATAGCAAAATGAGCTTGTTTCTAATGAGCTCGTAGAAAAGAATACTGTTCAATTCAAAACGCGCCGTGACAAATTGCAGGAGCAATTTGCACAACATGGTTGCCGCAGGTGAGTCGCATGGAAGCGACGAATGAATATATCCCTATAGGCTCTAATCGGCATCCCTTCGCGATCCGGTCGCTTCGGGAAACTTCCTACCTCC
>JANPKH010000312.1:0-5474 GCA_031425935.1 Gammaproteobacteria bacterium
ATCGGGTTCTATGTAACTCAGTGCTATAGCCTTGCCCTGCCATCACACTTAAGGCAGCCATATCGCTTCTTAATATTTTTTGCAGGGTCAAATTGGGTGCCATTAGCAAAAAAAAAGCCAGCAATCAATTTTTAACATTGAATGCTGGCTATTGTTTTAAAAAACTAATCTATCAATATTAGTTTAATTATGGGCAATATCTTTCATTGTTATTAATCGACGCATCTCTAAGGCCTGCAATGAAACCATCGAAAGCTGGTTTGGTGTTGTAATTAGCATCAAATAATACTGGCCAATCGGGATCTTTAATTCCTGAGGGCTCCTCAGTAATGTTATTCAACCAACTAAAATTGTCAGATATATTCCACACCGTAATACCCGTACGTAAACAACTCGGCACAATTTTTTTGTATGCCGCTACAATTTGGCGATAACGCTCCTTCTGTTTCGCGCTCAATTCTGGTGTTAGCGAAGTATAAGTGGCTGGACGATTATCCCAATGAGCATTTAAAGAAACATCAAGCTCACTTAATCTAATTTTTAAACCAAGATTTACAACGCCTTGAAATGCATCTTCAATGTTTTGAATAGAAGGTCTTTCAAGACCAACATGCATTTGAAAACCTACACCATCAATTGGAATATTGCGTGACTGCATACCCTTGAGCATTGCAATCATGTTGTTGTACTTGGCGTTCGATTCAATATTGTAATCATTGTAATAAAGCAACGCATTGCTATCTGCGATACGCGCATTTTTAAACGCTTCATCAATAAAGCTACTACCCATTGCTTGAAAAAATACCGAGTTACGATAACCATTAATGCCCGCACCATCATCCAGCGCTTCGTTCACCACATCCCAACTTTCTACTTTTCCAGCAAAATGTCTCGCAATAGTATCAACATGCGTTTTCAATACTGCCTTCATGCCCGCGGCATTATTTTTGTAATTGTCAAAATAAGCAGGTGCGCCATTGTGCCAAATCAAGGTGTGTGCATGCATCTGCATACCATGATCTTTTGCAAACTGAACAAGCTTATCGCCATCAGCCCAAAAAAAGGTATTTTCTTGCGGGTGCAAGAACTGCGGCTTCATAATATTTTCAGCGACCATTGCATCAAAGTGTTTCAACAAGGTGCCTTGTTCCTGTGTGCTCGTATAAATATTGTTACTTCCCCAAATCGACAATGCAGCTCCAATTGGGAAGTTTGCAACGCCTTTTAAAGTGACAGGGCCAACACTACTTGCAGCAGCGGAGGATTTTTTTGAGCTGGCCGGGCTACTAGATTTTGGTTTTGAACTAGCAGGCACCGAGGTACTAGCTAGCTGACAAGTTTTAAAAGTGCCCGGGATTGGGTCGCCAAAGGTAGCATTATTACAATTGACTGAAGTGGTATAGATTCCCTCATTCCAGGTTGTGCCAGCGCCATAGCGAACGCGTTTTGTGCCACTAAAACTACAGGTTTGATTTTCATTAGCGCAGGTTGTCCAGAAACTATTTATTGCGCTAGACGCCTGAATAGAGGCCTTAATACTTGCCGGTACACTTGCAGCAGCTTTAGAGCTGGGTGCAATACTACTTGTCGCCGGTGCGCCGCAAATCGCACCCGTAACTACGGGCTTTTCAGCTAAACCGCCATTTTTATCTGCCTGAAAACCAAAACTAACTGATTGGCCCGGCTGAACACTAGAATTCCAGTCAACGCCTTTTGCAGTGTAGGGATTAGTACCGCTAAAAGTGGCATTCCAACCACTAGTCATTGCGTTGCCATTAAACTTCCAGCCAACATTCCAGCCATTAATAGTACTGGAGCCGTTATTGGTAATAGTAATAGAAGCTGTAAAACCCGTGTTCCACTCGCTATCAATTTTGTAAGTACAAATCGCGGCTTGCGTTTGATTTACAGCAAAGCCAAGA
Source organism: Gammaproteobacteria bacterium (assembly GCA_031425935.1). GTDB lineage: Bacteria > Pseudomonadota > Gammaproteobacteria > Pseudomonadales > Cellvibrionaceae > Cellvibrio. The sequence continues at coordinate 1,923 of JANPKH010000312.1, forward strand.
CTGAGAAAGCCCGCGACACTCATTATTTTTCGTATAAAAAACGTCATTTTATGCTCCGAATTATTTTTTAATTTATATTTATTTAAAATTATTTATCTTAAAAATTAATTAAACCCTAATTGCAACCTTGGCTGGTATTTCACTATCAGCCAAGGTTGTAACAATTTAATAACCTAAATAAACGTTTGTGGACGCGCCCCATTTTGGCATGGTTGCACTTAATTTAAATTTCACATGCAAGGTGGTACCATTTTTATAAAACACAGAATCTGTAGCGCTCGCAAGCGCTTGCAAACTTGCTACTTGGCGCCAGGCAGTTCCTTGCACAACTGTGCGAGCATCCACACCTTGCATTTCGTAGTGAATGACATCATTCGGCCATGCTTCTCTTATCAACAGTGAAAATTTATTACCGGGGTTAGTTAAAAAACGAATTCCATAGTGATACGCCTGGTTAGGAATGGCAAAAGCTTGATAATAAGCACTAAGACTCGCATCACCCGTATTGAACAAACCCTCTGCAGTTATAGCACCTGCATTTGATCTAAATAATTCATAGCTGTAAGGTCTTGTGATGGGCGCATCGACACCAACAAATCTTGCTTCGACTAGCCGGACTTTACAAATCATGCCATTGGTTCCAGCCTCTAGCGTTGCAATAGCACCTTCCGCTGCACAATTATTTTTTTCGAGGAGAGGACTGCGCGGCATAAGCTCAGTGCCTGGCTCGCCGCCCAAGCTACCGTCAATATCAAATACTACAGATGATTGGAAAGTCAGATTTTTGGTGTTATACGCATTATTATCAAATGCAGCATAGTTTTTCGGTGAAAAAGTAATACGCTCCATACGATTTTCATAATTTTTTACTGCGCCCCCCACAGTGCCAAACAATGAGCTTGAGTCAGCTTTGGTGTAGCCCACAAAATGCGAATCATGAATATAAAAACCTTGATCGTACATACCAATTGCTGAACGCCCAATTTTTCCAGCATTCAATGAAGCAAGAGGACTATTAGCGACAAATAGAGAGTTATTAATCTCCATAGGTTGCGGAGCCGTAAAAGCCGATGCCGCCACATGACGCCCTGAATCAACTAATTTCATATTATTGAATGTTTGAACTTTGCCACCACAAGGCCATGAACCTGTTCTAACAGTCATAAACGCCGTAAAGTTGTTGATGACCATAGGAGTGGACGTTTCAGCACCTTGAGTACCACCTCCTTTAGGGCAACTGGCGTAACCTCTGTCGGATGAGCTCACAATATTATTATTGAAACTGCCAAATATATTCTTGCGAGGATTAACCGTTGTGCCATCAACCCGCGCCACAAGCTTATCTTCCAGGTGGTACCAATAGCCTATTCCATCACTACCTCCCGCATAGTTACCATCAACACGGTTGTTAGGATTAGATATCCAAAAAGTTGCCGGTCCTTTTACCGCAGGGTTAGTAGAAATATCAGTATCTAAAATTTCTTCACCATCTTTCGGCCTTACGGATAATAAACCGAGATTGCCTTGAATTAAATTGCCTTCCTCATCGCCGTCTTCAAGGAAATAACCGTGGCCCAAATGGTTGTAACACACATTATTTTGCACGACTGAATTATGTGAGCTGTGTACCGTTACGCAACGGTTGTAGCTGTCTTGAATTGAACTGTTGGAAATAAACTGCCCAGTGATATCGCCCGCTTCATGCCAATGAAATGGATAGCGGCCCAGAATACTTTTTTGCCCAACACGATAAAATCCAACGTCCGAGAAAAAGGCCTTTGCTGTGATCATAATCATTACATGCGCACCAAATTGCGTGGTGGCAGAATCTTCTGAACCCTGAATAGTAATATTGTGACTGAGCAAGCCTACCGGTGCACGAGTATCTACAATCCAGTTTTGTGAATTATTCGCGTACATTAATTCTTCACCATAATGATCAAATGTGAGTGATGATGAAAGTGTCACTACATTGCCGTTAATGCTTTGAATATTGCGAACTTCTGCATGACGCGGATTTTCATCACTGGGTGCAACCACCAGTCTCATGCCTGCGCGCCAATTGATCGGAACCTGCGTTAAGGTAATAGCATTGCTGCCCCGCAGCGCCGTTTTATCCAGCTTTAGCCAACTGGTGCGTGCCTCACCGTAAAAAGCGATCACACCACCACTCATTGCACCCAATACGCGAGTGCCCATATCCATTCCGGCATCGTCCTGGCCTTGTTGACCTGTCAGGGTGATATCAAAATTACCTTTAAAGCGTTGCTCTCTTGTACCGCACAAGAATTTTGCATTGCTGCCCATCACCATAATCCATTTCGCGGTAATGGCTATATCACCATCGGCGCAGATTAGCGTGCCTCCAACCGTAAGACTTTGCACATTCACTTTACTGTCGAGAATGACAGTTTTTCCCGCAGGAATAACAACATTGGTTGTTGCGTTAGGAGGGTTTCCACCCCAGGTTAACGGATTCGACCAGGCATTTAATTTACCAACTGAGGCCATACTACTTTTTGCAACACTACTCCTAGCGATACTGCTCGGTGCGATACTACTTTTTGCAACACTAGCTGGAACAACGCTGCTTCGCGCAACACTACCTGGAGCGACACTGCTTTTCGCAGCACTGCTTTGTATCGCGTTACTACAAACTGCGCCTGTGATTACCGGCCTTTCAACAGCACCACCATTTTTATCGCCTTGAAATCCAAAACTAATAGACTGACCCGGCTGAATATTTCCGTTCCAACTCACATTTTTCGCTGAGTAAGGATTAGTTCCGGTTAGTGTTGCATTCCATGAACTGGCAATTCTATTAGTATTATATTTCCAATCCACACTCCAGCCGTTAACAGCAGAAGTTGCATTATTTGCAATCGTAATGGATGCCGTAAAACCAGTATTCCACTCATTGTCTATTTTGTAGGTGCAGGTTGCTGCCTGCGCTTGGCTTAGAGCAGCACCTGCGCCAAAAAAAGCTAACAGGCCAAGCAGACTATTTCTAGAAAGAAACATTTTCTTCTCCGAATTTAATTGTTATATATAAATAATAAAAATCTTTATTTGAAAAATATTGTACAAAAAAATAATTTTCTACCGAGATAACATTCTCATTATTATGTATTGCTTAAAAACTCTACCAACAACAATACGGTTGCTTCGTTAAGCAACCGTATAAACTGCGAGTGGAATATTCAAATACTATTTATTGGCAAACCCCGCCAGTGACAATAGGAATTTGTGCGTTTGTACTACCTTTATTACCTTGAAAACCTAACTCAACAAACTGCCCTGGTTGAATACTGCTATTCCAACTGACATTACTTGCACCGTAAGGATTATTTCCAGTGAGTATGGCATTCCAACTGCTCGTGACTTTACTGCCATCGCTAAAAGACCAATTCACTTTCCAACCATTAATTGCGCTGGTACTAGTATTAGTGATGCGAATTGTTGCTGTAAAACCGGTATTCCATTCGCTCGCAACAATGTATTTACATTTACTACCAACACTAACAACACTGCTGTTAGCGCGAGAAGATGGTG
>JANPKH010000313.1:0-2837 GCA_031425935.1 Gammaproteobacteria bacterium
AAAGTAGACAAAAAATACAACAACCTTCAACACTCAGTATCATTTCCTACCAAATAATATTGCACTATAACGTTATATTTTTTTGAGGATACACAATGAAACGGCGCCCTCTTCAATTACTTTTAATCATCTCTTGCTTAAGCCTACTCTTAACAAATACATTTTCTTTTGCCCACGAATCAAAATCTTCTGGATTAATACCTAGCCCACGCACCATTGAATATCCATGGATGTCCGTTGCCACCTGGAAAAAAATGCATGCTGAAGATATTGCGGTTGCCGAGCAAGGCGATGCAGATATATTATTTGTCGGCGATTCCATTACTGCCGGCTTGAACGATAAGCTTCTGAATACTTATTTTCCTCAACTCCATCTGGCCAACTTCGGTATTGGTGGCGATCACACGGGAAATTTATTGTGGCGCTTACAACATGGGCGTGCCGACCGCATAAAACCTAAAGTTGTCATTTTATTAATTGGTGTCAATAATTTTGGGCATCTCAATGAAAAGCCTGCGCAAGTATTTTCTGGCATAGAAGCTATTGTAAATTTACTGCGTAAGATATATCCAAATGCGAAAATACTAGTAAATGGAATTTTTCCTTTTGAAGAATTACCGCAAAGCGAAAAACGCAAATTAGCTATAGAAGCCAATAAAATGATTGCTGCACTTAACGACAATCAACATATATTTGTGAAGGATTACGGGCCGCTGTTTTTGCAAGACAGCGGTTATATCAGTAAAGAAATCATGAGTGATTTTTTACATCCTACTGAAAAAGGTTATCAAATTTGGCTAAAAGCGATGCAGCCTGATATTCAAAATCTGATAAAAGATAAGGAGTCCCAGATGCTTTCCATCAATACCACCAATGATTTCATTTCCAGTATGGGACGCACGCACACCAATGCCGATCAAAGCGTAAGTTTTGGTTATCCCGGTGTCACTTTCTTTGTCAATTTTGAAGGAAAAACCTTACTGTTGGATGCTTCTAGCAGCAGCAATCAAAGCTATTTGGAAGTTATTGTTGATGGGAAAGCAAAAGCTATAAAATTACAGCCATCGCCACAAACTATCCAACTAGTAAACAATACGACAAGTAAAAAACATCGCGTGGAAATTATTCACCGCACTGAAACCTGGCAGGGCATTGTAACGCTTAAACAATTTTCTACCGATGGAAAGTTTCTCAAACCTGCCACATTGCCGCAACGAAAAATTCTGGTACTGGGTGACTCTGTCACAAGCGGCGAAGCAATTGAACGTAGTGCTACGGATAAAAAAAATTCAAGCTGGTGGAACCCAGGTTTATCCTACGGCATGCTTATAGCGAAAAAATTAAATGCCCAAGTTCATTTAGTTAGTTTCGGGGGACGCGGATTAATACGGAGCTGGAATAACAAAACGGATGAGCAAAATCTACCGGATTTTTATCAGCGTACTATCGCCGATGCAGCTTATCCTGCGTCATGGGATCACACACAATATGATCCAGATTTGATTATCATCGCCATTGGTACCAATGATTTTAGTCAGAGCATTCCTGATAGCGAAACATTTATAAAAGCTTACGTAAATTTTCTTACAACAATTACCAATAATCACAAACATGCACAAATCGTTTTAACAGAAGGCGCCATACTTTCTGGCGAACGCAAAACTACATTGATTAATTATATTGCCGAGATCACCAAGCGTGTGAATAAATCACGAGTACATATGGTTACAGCAAGTCATTATCCTGGCGATGAAACTGACGGCCACCCCACCAAACAGCAGCATGCTGCCATGGCAAAAGAATTAACTCCCCAGCTGCAAAAAATAATGCAATGGTAATTAGTTAAGACTTCGCAATAAAAAAAGGGGGCAATGCCCCCTTTTTTTATTGCGAGAAATTAAACTCTTTCTGGCCCCAAAGGCTTAAACATTAAAATTAACTTTGGCAACAACGTAAGCGTACCGACAATTGCGGTGAACATAGCAAAAGCGGTAAGCACACCGAAATAAATAGATGGAATAAATTGTGAAAGCGCCAGGATGGAAAACCCGATAACAATAGTAGCGGATGTGTAATACATGGCGCGGCCAATTGAAGCATGTGATTTATGCATAGCATCTACATAGTTTCCGCTGTGTGCGAACTCTTCTTTAAACCGATAAAAATATTGAATCGCTTGATCCACACCTACACCGACGACAATCGCGGCAATAGTTGTTGTCATCATGTCCATAGGAATACCGGCTAACCCCATACCACCCAGCACAACGCCTGCCGCCAAAATATTTGGCAATAGCGCAATAAGGGCAATACTAAAAGAGCGAAACAGCGCGATCATCATTAACATAATAGAAATAAACACAATAAAAATAGTAGAAATTTGCGATTTAAATAAACTTTGCAACATATTGTTGTACAAAATTAACATGCCAGTGAAATGAACTTGTTCTGGCTTAAAGCCCGCCTTCTCAATAGAAAATGTGCGAATACGCTCTACCAATTCCGCACGCTTTAAATTTGGCGTAGTTTCCTTGATACGCAATGTAATACGCGCTTGCTGTTTTTCATCCGACAGATAAGGTGCGATTAAAAATTCTTTAATGTCAGGCGACAATGCATTGCGCATAACACCTAATTCAAAATTATTTAACTTATCGCCGTTAATATCCTGGGCTACTTGATAGGCAATAGCTAAGGACTGCACCTTGCCCACTTCCGGCAAAGATTCCAAATAATCATGCAGTTGTTTAATCTGATCCAAACCATTAGTGGTGAACCAATAGCTATTAATTGCTTTTGGGGCCGTCGAACTAACACCCGACTCAGTAGCAAAAGGA
>JANPKH010000314.1:0-2039 GCA_031425935.1 Gammaproteobacteria bacterium
TGGAAAAAGCTATAAAACTTAATTTAATACTAAGTTTTATAGCTTTTTTAGCTTTTAGCTATTCCATTGGATAACCACCCTCAAAAATAGCCTCAACGTTATATTTAAGCGTTTTTAGCTCCTCCAATACTTCTTCTGGTAGTTCTTCCAACAAAGTAGAATCTAGAGTATATTTAGTTCCATATTTGCCAGAACCCTCTTTTAATATTTCAAAGTCATACTTAGTTGGGTCTTCAAAATTTTTCTTTTTCATTTTGGCTTGCATTCCCTTAATTGTACCAATTTGAGTTATTTCAAGCACTTGAAAGCGTTTTTTGAAGTGGTTATACACCAAAAATGCCCAAAAATACTTTTGCTCTTCAATGCCCGTAATACTTTTTTTGTCGTCACTTTTTTTGGCTTTTTGTGCAATCATTTCTTCTAGTTTGAACCTAGCATTTTTGGGGATTTCACCGTTGGCATCTCTTATGATGCGTTTGCGTACTGGTATTGTTGTGTCTGCTTTTTCACCTTCAGCGAAAAAGAGATAACCTTCGTAAAGGTCGCTCAGAATACGGAATTTGTTGTCGCCTGTTTCCAATTTCATAAATTGGTCACTTTGTGATGGCACTTCGTAATTTGCAGGTAAGAAACTCATTTGTTTGTCTTTTAAAGATTAAAAATTTGAAAATTGAATTTTAAAAATTGCTATAACAACCATTTATTATAACTATGCAAAGTACGTAAATTATTTACATAATTCCTAATATTTAGGTAAAATATTTTGTAATTTTATTACTGTACGTAAATTATTTACATAATTTTTTAATATTTAGGTGAAATATTTTGTAATTTAATTACTTTTTTTTATATTTGTATGAAGTAAAAAGTATCTAATAAAAATCATCAATAAACTATTAAAAAACTATGAACAAAAACATTTTTGAAATCCGTAAAGATTACCTTGACATAATGGAGGAAATAGAGGATTTGGAGGGTGAAGTAAGCCCAGAAACCCTTTTAAAACTCCAAATAAACGAAAGTGAGCGGACAGAGAAAGCTGAAGCATACGTTTACGTAATCCGCAGAAAAGAGGCAAAAATAGAGGAGTGCAAACGACACATAGAACACTGCAAAAAGATAATTCATTCAGAAGAAAAAAGCATCAATTATCTAAAAACAATTCTCAAAAGTGCTGTACATACGTTTGGAAAGATTGTGGCAGGGCTTTTTACAATCTCCACCCGTTATAGCAAAAGCATTGAAGTAGTCAATGTGGAGCTTTTAGATGCGAAATATGTAACGCAAAAAACAGAAACTTTTGCTGATAAAAAAGCTATAAAAGAAGCCCTTGATGCAGGAGAACGTGTTTTTGGTGCAGAAATAGTAGAAAATTTCAGCCTGCAGATTAAATAAATTCAATGCTCAAAGCAAAATCTAAACTTTCACCCTCAAAAGCGCAAATGAAAAACTTTGCGCTTCTTTTGGAATTAGAGAAGTACCTAAAAGAAATGTACGCAGAAAAAAGTCCTGTAATCAAGGAATTACAATTCCACCCACGCCGTAAGTGGCGTTTTGATTATGCTTTGCCAGAAACACTTATAAAAATTGCTATTGAAATAGAAGGAGGGATATTTTCAGGTGGTAGGCACACACGAGGTGCAGGTTATCAAAAAGATATGCACAAATACAATACTGCTACTAAAATGGGCTGGAAAGTGTATAGATTTTCTTACAACGACCTGCAAAAACAAACTTATAAAGATTTTTTCTAAACAATACAGTAAAATATATTTAATTTAACTCAAATAAAAATGGAATCAGAAACAAATCAAAACGAAAAAACTACTACAGTTTTAGGCAATCCACTAGCTAATACGCACACTTTTAAGCTACTTTCAGGCGTGGAATGTGAAGTAAGAGAATTTACAGGAGAGCATACTGAGCTTTTCACCAAAGAAAACGTAATGAAGGGCAAATTTATTGAAAAAATGCTACTTGCTGTCATTGTACGTGTGGGAAGTGAAGAGAAAATTGATGCTCACTTTGTAAAATCAATG
>JANPKH010000315.1:0-7641 GCA_031425935.1 Gammaproteobacteria bacterium
CCACCAATTTGATCATCAACTACTTTTAGTTCAGAAGTGGATTTCAACAAGCTATTTATTTTAGTGAAGAAACTATTTCCATATTCGCTGAACAACCAAGATGTTCGAATAATAATATATTTAGAGGCCAGCTCCGCTAAAGCAATTTCACCAGCGCATTTTGTTTCACCATAAATATTTAAGGGTGACGCAAGATCAGACTCTACATAAGGCGCTGGTTTAGCACCATCAAAAACATAATCAGTTGATAGATGTATTATCAGCGCACCAACTTTTTCCGCCGCAATCGCAAGATTTATTACACCATAATGATTCGCAGAAGCTGCAGCGAATAAATTATCTTCAGCTTTATCCACTGCAGTAAAGGCTGCAGCATTAATAATGACATCCGGGTTATAACTTAAAATCTCATATTCAACGCGCGCGCTATCCCCAAGATCTAAAACAGTTTTATTGAGAGCCTTAACATGCCACTCTGTTAATATTAAGGCTTTAACTAAACAAATACCCAACTGACCATCGCAGCCGATCACTAGAATATTCATGCACTGCAAACCCGGATCTAAAAATAAAAGCTCGCAAGCGAGCTTTTTGGTTTAATTAAATTTTGTAATACTCTTGCCTCTACCAACAGCATAGTATTCAAAACCATATTCAATCATACGATCCGGCTCATAAAGATTACGACCATCAAATATTACAGGATTGATTAAGGCAGATTTAATAAATTCGAAATCCGGCGCCCTAAAATTTTTCCATTCAGTGCAGATTATTAGCGCATCCGCTTTTCCAAGGGCTGTTTCTTTTGTGCCCACGAGCTTCAAATCCTCTCGCGAGCCATAAATATGCTGGGTTTCATCCATGGCCACTGGATCGTAAGCCTGAACTTTCGCACCAGCTGCCCATAAAGCTTCCATTAACACTCGGCTAGGCGCTTCGCGCATGTCATCGGTGTTTGGCTTGAAGGAAAGTCCCCAGATTGCAAACGTTTTGCCCTTTAGGTTGCCGCTAAAATGCTGACTAACGTATTCAAATAATTTACTTTTCTGAGCTTGGTTAACTTGATCAACCGCCTCCATTAGAGTCGTTTTGTATTAAATACTTTTTACGATGTTGATTAACGCTTTTACATCCTTGGGGAAACATGAGCCGCCATACCCACACCCTGGATAAATAAAGTGATACCCAATACGCGGATCAGCGCCAATACCATTGCGAACTTGTTCAATATCTGCGCCCAATCTTTCTGCCAAATTTGCCATTTCGTTAATGAAACTAATTTTTGTAGCCAACATGGCATTGGCGGCATATTTTGTTAATTCAGCGGAGCGCACATCCATAAAAATCATTCGATCATGATTACGATTAAATGGTGCATAAAGTTCGCGCAAAAGTTTCTCAGCTTTTTCACTATCAGTACCAACCACTATACGATCTGGTTTCATAAAGTCATTAATCGCAGCACCCTCTTTCAAGAATTCCGGATTTGATACCACATCAAATTGGATTTTTGCATCACGCGCAGTCAACTCAACCGTTAAAGCTTCACTAACTTTTTCAGCAGTACCAACAGGTACCGTTGATTTATTAATGACTACTTTATAACCTTTCATGCGTTGACCAATGGTTTTAGCTACAGCAACTACATATTGTAAATCCGCTGAGCCATCCTCACCGGAAGGAGTACCTACGGCAATAATTTGTATGTCTGCATGATGAACGGCGCGATCCATATCTGTCGTAAAATTTAGCAAACCATTCTGAACAGACTGCTTAACAATTGCGTCCAAGCCTGGCTCAAAAATGGGGATTATACCGTTGCTCAGGTTATCGACTTTTTTCTGATCGATATCGACACACAGAACATCATGTCCTACATCAGATAAACACGTGCCTGTAACCAAACCTACATAACCCGTACCAAATATTGTAACTTTCATTGTTCACTACCTTTAATAATTTCGCAAAATGATGGAACCATGAGATAACTTCTTATTTACCGATAATTTTTTCAAATAATCTAAGAGCGCCCATAACTATCTTCATAGCGAATGACATCGTCTTCTTCTAGATATGAACCTGACTGAACCTCAACAATTTCTAAGGGGATTTTTCCTGGGTTACTTAATCGATGTTTAATTCCAACGGGGATGTAAGTAGATTCGTTTTCAGATAACAACAACACCTCATCACCTTTTTGTACGAGCGCGGTACCTTTAACCACTATCCAGTGCTCGGCACGATGATGATGTAATTGCAAAGACAAGCTCGCGCCAGGTTTTACGCGGATACGATTCACTTGATAACGTTCACCATCATCTATTGCATCGTAACAACCCCAGGGGCGATATATTTCCCGATGTTGCATATGCTCACTGCGTTTTTGTTGTTCAATTTGTGAAAGGATTGCTTTTATGTGTTGCGCTTGTGATTTATCCGCGACTAATACCGCATCAGGGGTATTGATAATCATCAAATTTTCAACACCCAAGGTGGCCACTAATTTATCGTGAGAAAAAACCAGTGTATTGGATGAACCCACATCAATGCTGTCGCCAATAAAGCTGTTACCCGAGCCATCCTTTTCTGAAATATTCCAGAATGATTTCCAATCGCCAACATCACTCCAACCCGCATTTAAAGGTACGCACACCACGTTGTTACTTTTTTCCATCAATGCGTAATCAATAGAAATATTAGGCGCAGTGGCAAAAGAATCTTTATGCACACGAATAAAATCCAAATCGCGTACCGCCCAGTTTTTTGATTGTTCCGCAGCAGCGACAACTTCTGGACTATGACCTTTTAACTCTTCGAGAAACACGTCCGTTTTAAAAACAAACATGCCGCTGTTCCAGTAATAACAGCCAGCTGCCAAATATTGTTCAGCAGTTTCTACATTAGGCTTTTCAACAAATTGTTCAACCTGATAACTGCCCTCACTGCCTGTAGAACTCTGATTTGTTTTTATATAGCCATATCCTGTTTCAGGATGTGTTGGCTGCACACCAAAAGTCACTAACCGACCCCTTTCAGCTGCCTTAATAGCAATATTTACCGCATGATGAAACGCTTCTACATCGCGAATCATATGATCAGCCGACAACACTAATAATGTTGGATTCGATTCCGTTCCACTAGCTTGTAACGCAGCCAAAGCCAAAGCGGGTGCAGTATTTCTTGCAATAGGCTCAAGAATAATCACAGCGTCTTTTATACTAATTTCTTGCAACTGTTCGGCAACCATAAAACGATGTTCAACATTGCAGACCACAATAGGTGAAGCAAGGTCAGGCAAACCAGCTAACCGTAAAACTGTTTGCTGTAACATGGTGGTATCGCCAAATAATTTTAACAATTGTTTGGGGTAATGTTGTCGCGACAAAGGCCACAGACGTGTGCCAGAACCGCCCGCAAGAATGACAGGAATAATCATAGTTTTTACCAAGAGTTAAAAAATGATTGCGAAAAAATCCCTTTCGCGCAATGCGCGATGAACGATAACTACATTTGAAAATAGCTATTTTGAAAAACGATCTTTCAAAAATGCTTCGAACTCACGACCAATAGAGGCATGCCGGGTACCATAAATAACATTAGCGGTCATATAACCCAACTTAGTGCCGCAATCATGGCTACGACCAATTAATTGATACGCCTCTATTGTTTCCAAACCCAAAAGCGCATCAAGAGCATCCGTCAATTGAATTTCATTTCCAGCACCGGGCTGTGTAGTCGCTAATAGCTCCCATACTTTTTTCGATAAAACAAAGCGGCCAACAATGGCCATATTTGAAGGTGCTTCATCAACATGTGGCTTCTCAACCAATGCCTTAATAGGTGCTGTTTTTCCTTCAGCAATTTCTACGCCAGCACAGTCCACTACGCCATATTTATCCACTTGATCATGAGGAACTTCTTCCACCAATATTTGACTGTGGCCGGTCGCTGCAAAGCGTTTTACCATGCCCGCCAGATTATCTTGCCTAAGATTACATTCCACGTTATCGACTAATACATCAGGTAACAACACTACGAATGGCTCATCACCTATCACTGAGCGAGCAGATAAAATAGCGTGCCCCAAACCTTTTGCTTCAGCTTGACGCACTGAGATAACCGTTAGCCCACGTGGAGTAATGGAGCGTACCTCATCTAACAAAGAACGCTTTAAACGCGCCTCAAGTTGCGCCTCTAACTCAAAACTCGTATCAAAATGGTTTTCAATAGCATTTTTACTAGCATGTGTTACTAAAACAATTTCTTTAATCCCTGCTGCGGCAGCTTCTTCTATTACATATTGAATTAAAGGTTTATCAACCACAGGCAACATTTCTTTGGGAATTGCTTTTGTCGCAGGCAACATACGCGTACCTAAACCAGCAACAGGAATTACAGCTTTTTTTATTTGCATTTTTTTTCCTTCGATATATTAAATAAATTAAAAAAACATTTTATTTTAATAACGCCAAAATTTCTGCCGTTTTTTGATCCACCAAACCCTTATCAGCACGACTTTCTACATTTAAGCGCACGACAGGTTCAGTATTTGACATACGCAAATTAAAACGCCATTGCGGAAATTCCAGACTAATGCCATCCGTTTTATCAATCGCTATAGCATCATCGACATAATGATTATAAACATTATCAATAGCTGCTTTTGCATCCGCCACATGCCGATTAATTTCACCAGGTGAGGGAAATTTTGCGATGCGATCTTGCAACATTGAAGATAACGTTTGACCCTTAATACTCAATAATTCAGCCACAAGTAACCAAGGAATCATACCGCTATCACAATAAAAGAAATCGCGAAAATAATGATGCGCACTCATTTCCCCACCATACACGGCATCCTCTAAACGCATACGCTCTTTAATAAAAGCATGACCCGTTTTGGACTGAATGGCGATACCATTATTTTGCTCGACAATATCCTGAGTATTCCACGACAAGCGTGGGTCGTGAATAATTTTTGAGCCTGGATTTTTATTAAGAAAGGATTCCGCTAAAAGCCCAACGATATAGTAGCCTTCGGTAAATTGCCCTTTTTCATCGAATAAAAAACAACGATCAAAATCACCATCCCACGCAATACCTAAATCCGCACCATTTTCTATTACTGCATTAGTAGTAACAGGTTGGTTTTCATGTAACAAGGGGTTAGGTATTCCGTTAGGAAAGGTTCCATCAGGTTCGTGATGGATTTTAATAAACTCAAATGGTAAATGTTTTTCAAGAGCATTTATCACATGCCCTGCTGCTCCGTTACCAGCATTAACAACCAACTTTAGTGGCTTTAATTTTTTGACGTCAATGTAAGTTAATAAATGTTGAATGTAGGCATCCAGTGTACTTTCCTGACGATACGAACCACGCTTTGAAAAATCAACAGGAGCAAAATCATTTTCTTCTGCGAGGCGTTTAATTTCATTTAAACCTGTATCACCACTAATAGGCTGCGAGCCAGCACGCACCATTTTTAATCCGTTATAGTCAATCGGATTATGGCTAGCAGTAATAACGCAACCACCATCAGTTTTTAAATAGCTAGTTGCAAAATAAATTTCTTCTGTGCCGCACATACCAATATCAATAACATTGGCTCCTTCATCGCGTACACCGTTAGCAAAAGCTTGTTTAAGATCATTGCTAGTCAAACGTACATCACCGCCGACAACGACAAGTTTTGGTTTTAAAAAAATAGCATAAGCACGACCAATGCGATACACAATATCGGCATTCAACTCTGAGCCTAATTTGCCGCGAATATCATAAGCTTTAAAGCAGGTTAAATTCATTTGTAGCATCCGTAAGTTGGCCAAGAACAAAAAGCAAGATTCTATACTCTAATACCAAGTGTGTTATGTGCTTTCCCTAACATAAGGTTGAAAACTTGTTCAATAGTAAGTGCGGTACTATCAATTACCAATGCATCTGCAGCAGGTTTTAAAGGCGATACAGAACGGTTAGTATCGCGCTCATCACGCGCCTTAATATCGTTAACAAGTGCAGCCATATCAATGCTAGCCCCATTTTGTTGCAATTGTTTGAAACGCCGCTCAGCTCTTGCCTCAGCACTAGCCGTTAAAAATATCTTCACAGGAGACTGGGGAAATACAACAGTACCCATATCGCGGCCATCTGCAATCAAACCTGGTGCTTGCGCAAAATTCTTTTGTCGTTGTAGCAATGCCGACCTAACAGCAGGGTAAGCAGCTACGAGCGATGCATTCATTCCAACTGTTTCATGACGAATAGCGTTAGTAACATCCTCGCCTTCTAATAAAATTTTTGTGGATTCTCCTTGCACATCAAACACCACGTTAAGGTGATTAGCAATTTGCGCGATAGCTTGTTCATCCTGCATATTAGCCTGCTGTTTTATTGCCGATAAAGCGACCAAACGATATAAGGCACCACTGTCCAACAAATGAAAACCTAAATGCTTAGCTAGTAATTGACTAAGAGTACCCTTCCCTGACCCGCTCGGCCCATCAATGGTGATTACAACAATATTATTTTTAACCATGTTCAAAGCCGCCAACCTTATTTATATAAAAGCCTTAATAAAATAATTAGGTAATTGATTGGATGATAGCCTTGCAAGTTGCAACTGGGTCATGCGACTGAGTAATAGGACGCCCGATAACAAGATAATTGCTGCCAGCTACAATTGCAGAATGCGGTGTTAAAGTACGTTTTTGGTCATCGATTGGGCTTGATTCTAATCTAATACCGGGCGTCACCAAGCAAAAATCTGAGCCAAAATGAGTGCGCAAAACGTTTGCTTCACGCGCTGAACAGACCACGCCATCCAGACCGCTATTTTTAGTTAATGTCGTAAGGTTAAGCACATGCTCTTCCAGGCTTGTTTGAACACCAATGGATTGAAGATCACGTGAATCAAAACTCGTGAGCACTGTTACGGCGATGAGTAAAGGTTTTTGACCATTGTGAATAGCATGCTGCTCAAGAACTTCGCGGGCAGCTACCATCATACGTTGACCACCAGACGCATGCACATTTACCATCCACACGCCCAACTGGGCAGCGGCTTTTACTGCTTTAGCAACGGTATTGGGGATATCATGAAATTTAAGATCAAGAAAAATGTCGAAGCCCAAGCGCATTAATTGCTCAATAATACGCGGACCACAGGCTGTGAATAGCTCTTTACCCACTTTTAAACGGCAGTATTGCGGAGACAAACGTTTAGCCATGTAGAAGCAGTCGTCTGCATTATCAAAATCCATTGCCACAACAATACGTGGGCCTTGAGTATCTAACATTAACACCTCACCTGGATTGGCTTGTTTAAATAGCCCATTTAAATTAGCTCTACTTAAAAAAAAAGCCTAGACATTTACGTCTAGGCTTCCATTAAAACAAACTTCTTGAAATTTCGCAGCACCTTAATGCTGATACTCAGTAAAAAGAGATAACTATTCCTTTAGCAATCTCTTCCCTTTCAGCTTCCATTTCCTTACAGATACCGTTGCTTACTTATTCTATACTGCGAATTAACCACCTATTGCACACGTAAATTTTTACGATTAGCTTCAAGTGTTTTAGAACCGATACCTTTAACATCTGCAAATTGTTCGATAGTTTTAAAACCACCATTCGCCTTGCGCC
>JANPKH010000316.1:0-3235 GCA_031425935.1 Gammaproteobacteria bacterium
GCAATGATCGAATGGCTGGGCGCGAACAGCGAAGCACAGTTCCAGATCTCGCCGCCATCGAGCGACTGGTATCCCGAGGTGCCGGGCGCGGCCGATTACGGGCGGCTGCTCGCCCCGAGCGAATACGACGGCAAGCAGCTCGGCAAGGACTTCTATCGGCTGTCCCAACCGCGCCACGAGTTCAATGCTCCGGGGGGAATGATGATCGACCTGTTCGATCTGCCCTACATCGCCCGGCTGCCCGCTCCGGGCGCGCTGTGGCACATGGCCAGGATCGCGATCCGCTTTGCGCTCGACAAGCGCAAGCTGGGGCGCGGCTCACGGCTGACGATGGGGACTGCGCTGGCCGGGCGGTTGTTCAAATCGGCGCTCGATGCGGGGGTCGAGCTGTTCGAGAACGCGCCGGTCGAGGGATTGATCGTCGAGGATGGCAAGGTTGCCGGGGTGACCGCCACGGTGGCCGGGCTGCCGACCGAAATCCGGGCGGCCAAGGGCGTCGTCCTCGCCTCGGGCGGGTTCTCGGCCAACGCCGCGATGCGCGCAGCATACATCCCCTATCCCGAACAGCACGTCTCGATCCTGCCCTACTCCAACACCGGTGACGGAATCGCTGCGGCGCAAGGCGCGGGCGCGGTCATGGGGGCTGACAACCATGCCAACGCGGTCTGGGCGGTCGTCTCGAAGCGCACCCGCGACGACGGCTACGTCGAGCGCTATGCGCATTTGATCGATATGTCGAAGCCGGGCTGCATCGCGGTGGACCAGCGGGGTAAGCGCTTCGGCAACGAGGCGAGCGTTCATTTCGTCGATTCGATGCACGCCACCGGCACCGTCCCCGCGCACATCGTCGCCGACGCGAAATTCGTGAAGAAATACGGGTTCGGCCTGGTTCTGCCCGGCGGCGGCAAGATCAAGGAAATGGTTGCCTGCGGTTATCTCAAGCGCGGCGTGACGCTGGCTGAGTTGGCGGCCCAAATAGGGGGCGATTCGGCCGGGTTGAAAGCGACGGTGGCGCAGAACAACGCAAATGCCGCCGTCGGCGTCGATCCGGAATTTGGCAAGGGCGCCAGCCAGATCGACCGTGAGATCGGCGACCCCAAGCACGGACCGAACCCGTGCCTCGGACCGATCGGCGAAGGCCCCTACTATGCGATAGAGATATTCCCCGGCGACGGCTCGACCACGGTCGGCGTCAAGATCGATGCGCAGTGCCGGGTAATCGGCGAAAACGGAGCGCCGATCGGCAGGCTGTATGCCGCCGGACTCGACGCCAATTCGATCTGGCAGGGAAAATCGCCCGCCCATGGCTGCAACGTCGGACCGGCGATGGTCACCGGATTCATTGCCGGGAACAGCGTGAGCGGTGGGTCAGCCTAGCGCCTGCCGCCGCTTGGCCTCGGCTACCATCGCGTAGATGCCGCCGTTGTACTGCGTCAACTGATCCATCGTCAGGTCGCGATAGGGCGTCATCGGGCAGAGCGAATCGACCACGCTCCAGAACGGTTCCAACGCATCGAGTACCTCGTCGACCGGGCCGCATTTGACGAAAGCCTCGACCATTGCGTCGCTGACGTTGTCTATGACGCCCGAGACATCGCCGTGCTCGCCGCCGGCAAGCTGGCAGGCACGGGCCTCGTCGCCAAAGCCGATCGCATCGAAGAACGGCTCGTATTCCTTGTAGCCGACATAGGCCGCCACGGTCGCGCGGCTGTCGTCGATCGCCTGTTGCTTGTCGTCGTTGATCGCGACCCATGGCCAGGCGTTGATTTCGACGTCGCCGCGCTGACGTCCGAAGCGGGCGAGTTCGGCCTCGAGAAACGGCTTGCGGGAAACGGTGTAATCGACCGTCCACAGCGCGTGGACCATCAGCCCGTCGGCGATCTCGAGCGCGGTGCTGGTCAGCTTGTCCTTCAATGCGGCGATCCAGATCGGGATCGCCTCGCGCACCGGCGGTGCGGTCAGCATCATCTCGGTCCATTCGGCGTTGAAGTATTCGCCGTGGATCGGCTCCATCCCCTTGTGGGCATTGGCGTTCACATACCGGACGACTTTCACGACCTCGCGCAAGTGGCTGATCAGCTTGCGTTTGGGCTCTCCATAGATCCCGCAGGTCGCGCTGTGGAGCGAGGTGCCGAGGCCCAGCACGAAGCGGCCCTGGCTGATGGTATCGACCTCCATGGCCGCGAATGCGGTCTCGACCGGGCTACGGGTTCCCGCTACCGCGATCCCGGTACCGATCTTGAGCGTCTCGGTCAGCGCGGCCACCGCGGCCATCGGAACGAATGGCGGGCCATAGATCTGAAGCGAGAAGCAGCCTTCGAAACCGACCGCCTCCATTTGCCCGGCGATGCCTTTCAGCATCGGTGCGGGCAGCACCGGCATGACGCCCCACCAGCGGCGCTCGCCGCCGGTCGCATTCAGCAGCGCCACTATTTGCCCTTCACGTAACCGATGATGTCGCTGCAATCGGCGCTGACGTTGTCACGGTAAGAGAAATCGCCCTCCGCCTGGCGTCGCGCCAGATCGAGCATCAGCACACGGTATTGCTGACCCGCCTTGTCGAGCGGCGAGTGCAGGTCCTTGCGCTTTTCGGGCCGCATGTAGCGCGGGCTCTGCGGGCTGGTCATATAGCTGTCCTGGCGCGACACCTTGTAGCTGGCCTTGGGCATCATGTAGCGAAACGGGTTGGCCTGCTTCACGTTCGAAGTGTTCATTGCATAATCCAGCCGCGTGCGGTCGCGCGTTTCGGGCACGCACGGGTGGAACAGCTGGACGTTGTCGCCGGGCGAAAAGCGACCGTAGGCGATCGCGGCGTGGCTGCGCAGATATATCCGGATCACCTGACGGACCTGCTGAACATCGGCGCGGACACCGCCAAAGACCTTCATGATCGGTGCGACCGACTTGTTCTTGCACTGGCGAACCATCGTGATGGTCTCGCTGTCGTGGAACACCTCGACGATCTCCTCGTCCATCTTCTCGTCGCCGACCACATCGGCGTGGAGGAAGTCGGCGTGAGTCAGGTCGATCAGGTTCTCGAGGCTGAGCAATGCGTTGCAATCGAACCGCACGGTACCGAGCATGTGCTTGGGCAGACCGCCATTGTCGGGGAGATAGGGGATGCTTGGCAGGTGGACGGGATCGGCGGCCGCCGGATTCCCGAACCAAGCCCAGACATAGCCGAGCTTCTCGATCACCGGATAGCGCCCGCGGGCGTCGCTGTAATTGCTCTTGG
>JANPKH010000317.1:0-11534 GCA_031425935.1 Gammaproteobacteria bacterium
TGCGCCGTTCGCTTAGTCGGTACATCAATCAGTTTTACAATTCGGTCAGGTTACATTCCGGATTGGATTATGTTTCCCCGATGGAATATGAGCAGCGGTTTGCATAATGAAACGGGTGTCCATTTTATCGGGGGAGGATCACGCCACCATGCATTCGATAAAAAATGTCCGCTAAAATAACAGGCGCCTTAAGTGCAGGTGTACAGGCCGAAATGCGCGCCGAAAAGTTTTTGCAGCAGCAAGGGTTGATCACTCAGGTAAAAAATTATCGGTGCAAACTCGGCGAAATAGATTTGATAATGACGCATAATAATGACCTCATTTTTGTTGAAGTACGCCTGCGTAGCCATAGCCAATTTGCTAATGCAGCCGAAAGCGTTACCATCCGCAAACAAACAAAAATCATTAAAGCTGCACAACGCTATTTACAAGAAAGACAGCTTACTGAAACAGCTAATTGTCGCTTTGATGTTATCGCATTCAGCGATAACATCAGCCCACCGGAATGGATTAAAAATGCTTTTTCCGTTTTTTAAATCATCACGAAAAGATAAATAATATGGATCAACGAGTCATTACCCTATTTCATGAAAGCATCGAAGCTACAATGCATGCCGGTGAAAAGCTAGCCCCGCTAATAGCCCAGGCAAGCCAAATAATAGTTGAAGCACTTCTCGACGAAAAAAAAATACTAACCTGCGGCAATGGTATTTCAGCAGCACATGCGCAAACATTTACTGCCAGTTTAATCAACGGTATCGAACAAGAGCGCCCTAGCCTTCCGGCATTAAACTTGGGCACTGATGTGGTGAGTTTTGGCGATAATACTAATGACACTTTTGCCAAACAAATACGCACCCTCGGGCAACGCGGCGATATTTTGCTGGTAATAACAGCAACCGGCAACGCAAGCAATTTATTACAAGCTATTAGTGCCGCGCATGATCGCAATATGCGCGTAATTGCATTGACGGGTCGTGATGGTGGCGATGCTACCGTATTATTAGACACACAAGACATTGAACTTCGCGTGCCGGTATCTGCCAAACAACGTATTCATGAAGTACACTTGCTTACACTTTTTTGCTTGTGTGATTTAATTGATCAACAGCTTTTTGGCGGAGCGACTTAAACATCAAGCCTCACCATTCGACGTTAATTTGGAGATTCAACATGCTCAAACATTTATCTGCAGGATTATTTCTAGGTATAAGCGTATTTATTTCCAGTTGCGCTGAAGTTATTAATGTTACCACCAGCAAACCCATTGAAATGAATGCCAACGAGCGGACCATGGGAGCAAAATTTAACGATCAAGAAATTGAGACGATTGCCCGAGTTAACATTAAAAAAGCTGACCCTCAACTTGAACGTGCTCACATTAATATCGACAGTTTTAACGGTTTGGTATTACTCACGGGGCAAGTGCCGAGTGCGGAGTTAAGCAATATTGTTGCAAATGTAGTTTATAAACTTAGCCCCGTTCGCGAAGTTCACAATGAATTAGCAGTGCGTGAAGCTACAAGTTTTGCTGACCGAAGTGTTGATACCTGGATCACTACAAAAATAAAAACCCAGCTCTTAGCTGACAATAAAGCCGAAAGTGGGCGCATACGCATTATCACAGAAATGAAAACAGTTTATTTAATGGGCATAGTCACGCGCGCCGAAGCAGATCACATTGCTGATCTGGTCAGCCATACCCGAAATGTTCAAAAAGTTGTTAAAGTATTTGAGTATCTTGATTAATTTAATAGCTCAGGTTAATGAGCTATTAAAATCACTGCTTTATAGAAAGTTGTTCATGCGATGGTCGCTTTAAAATATCGACACCTAAGCTCGCCTAGGCCCAAATATCGCGAAAAAACTTTTCCACAAGTTGAGGTAACTGTTAAGGGGGGTGCGAACACACCCCTTAACTATTTCTAGCAACTAATCATTTATGTAGCCTTATGTATAATTCACCATCGCCTCATGGTTATAATGCGCCCTGAAAATTCTGCGAACACTTTCAATTCACTATTTTTTGCTCACTAACTATTGAGGTAAATTATCTTGCAACTGGATCAAGCAACCCCAGAACAATTACGCCAATGGGAAAGCCAACTCACTGCTGACTATCAAACCATTCTTGGCAAAAAACTTAATCTTGATTTAACGCGCGGAAAACCTTCTGCCGATCAACTTGACTTGTCTGATGCACTCGATGGAATTCTTAACGGAAATTACATTGCTGCTGACGGCACTGACACCCGCAATTATGGTGGCCTTGATGGTTTACCCGAGGCCAAACAACTGGGTGCAACTATTATGGGTGTAGATGCTGCCAATGTTTTAGTGGGCGGTAGCAGCAGCCTAACGTTAATGTTTCAAACTGCTTTAAGCGCACATTTATTTGGCTTAAAAGATGCGTCCAGTGCATGGAAAAATGAAAGTGATGTGAAGTTCCTTTGTCCAGTACCAGGTTATGACCGCCACTTCACAATTTGTGAACAACTGGGCATTAAGATGGTCACCGTGCCAATGACATCAACCGGCCCGGATATGGATACAGTGGAAGCACTTATCAAAGCCGACAAAACCATTAAAGGCATGTGGTGCGTACCTAAATATTCAAACCCTACCGGTGTTGTTTACAGCAATGACACAGTGGAGCGTATTGCCAAACTCGGTAAGATTGCCAGCAATAATTTCCGTGTATTTTGGGATAACGCTTATTCAGTTCACGATTTAATCGCCAATCCTCCTGCGTTAGCCAGCATTTTGGAAGCATGCCGCCGCCATGGCACTGAAGATTCCGTCATTCAGTTCGCATCAACTTCAAAAATTACTCAAGCCGGTGCTGGAGTTGCCTTCCTAGCGGCAAGTACTAGCAATTTGGCAGGATTCAAGAAGGCTTTGGGCGCTTGCACCATTGGTCCCGATAAAATAAACCAAATTCGTCACACCCGATTTCTGCCAGATTGCACCTCATTGATGGCACACATGAAGAAACATGCTGCGCTACTTAACCCGCGCTTCGAAGCGGTGTTAAACGCGTTATCAGGTGCGTTCGACGGGACAAACCTAGGCGCATGGGAAAAGCCAGTGGGCGGTTACTTTGTGTCGTTTGACACTCGGGCAAACTGTGCAAAAGAGACTGTCCGCCTGGCAGCGGAAGCTGGCGTGAAGCTTACACCAGCGGGGGCAACTTACCCCTACGGTAAAGATCCGGAAGATCGCAATATTCGTATCGCACCCTCAGTGCCCACGGTGCCAGAAGTTGTCGAAGCAATGAAGGTTTTCGTCACCTGCGTGAAGTTAGCTTCCGTGCGTCAACAACTCGCCAAGACTGCTGCTTAAACTCGCTCCAAGCAAATAAAAAGGCCTCTTATGAGGCCTTTTTATTTTTTCACATTGCACACCTACTTGAAATTACGTTCCACCCCTCCATTTCATATAGACCCAAATCATCTAATTTTTGAAATCTATCGACTAAAATTTTCCTACGCGGCGAAATTTTGTTCTTATACTGAATTAGATAATGAAGTTTTAACATGCTGTTTCATCCTCACCATTATGGAGTACTGCATTATGGGCGTTGCAATCACTATCGAAAAATTTTTAAATGCCAATCATATTCAATTTTCATTGCATGCTCATGCTTATGCTGAGGGATCTTTCAATACGGCAAAAGTAGCATGCATCGACACTCACTCTTTAGCTAAAGGCGTTTTACTGCGTGATGAAGACTTTCACTATACGCTTTGCGTTTTACCTTCCAGCCATAAAATTTTACGCCATACGCTCAACCAAATTTTTGACCGTCATATGCACCTCGTTGAAGAGGACGAGCTGACACAGTTTTTTAAAGATTGCGATGAAGGCGCAGTGCCGCCTTTAGGTAAAGCCTATGGTATTGATGTAATTTGGGATGAGGAACTTATTAACAACGATGCTATTTATATGGAGGCGGGTGACCACAGACATTTAATACGAATAGAACAAACCGAATTCCCTAAGTTGATGAAAGACTCACTACACGACCATTTCAGTTCAGACAGAGCTAAACATTATCAGAAACCCGTTCATATTCGTCACAGCTACGACAGTTTCGACAACATCTAACGCTAAGATCACAAGGATGTGAGTAACTCATTCAACGCCTCCCAAACCATATTTCCTCAGTAGTTACAATTACTCCAGTGCCCATTACTCTTTTACACCCACATTTATACCCGCAGCTAATATTGTATTGTCATGAAGCGCCCGTTATTTTTTCCTGTATTACCTACCGCTAGGCGCTCTCACCATGCCACCAACAGCAAATAATTAAGCAAATAAATCCAATTGATAAAACGGCTGGTCTTCACGCAGATCTACAAATCTTACACCGACACCCAATAAGCGTACGGGAATTTGTTGCCGTAAATATGCTTCACGACATAATTGATGAAATTCAACAGGAATCAGTTTGGTGCCGCTAAGCTCAATCGTCGTTGTCGTGAAATCGGCAAACTTCATCTTCACGAAAATTTTCACCACCAAATAATCATCTTCCAACCGCCGCAAACGCCCAGCCAACTCTTGAAGTAATTCCGGGATCCGATTCAAACAACTATTTATATGTGGTAAATCCTGGGGAAAGGTGTGTTCAACACTAAGCGATTTTCTTCGGCGCGCAGCATTAACTTGGCGATGATCAATACCACGACATAACTCATATAAACGTACCCCTAACTGACCGAAGCGTACCTTTAATTCAAAAATACTAAATTTTTGCAAGTCACAACAATATTTAACATCTACCTTAGCGAGTCGCGCAGCAGTAGTTTTTCCCACACCAAATATTTTATTCACTGGCAACTGCCGAACAAAATTATCAGCACCGCTCGGAGTAATTACACATAAACCATTAGGTTTGTTCCAATCGCTAGCCACTTTTGCTAAAAATTTATTAGACGCAACTCCTGCAGAAACGGTCAAATTCACTTCTTCAAAAATACGCTGACGAATAGTTTCTGCAACACGCGTAGCGCTACCACAACAATATTCACTTTCGCTGACATCTAAAAATGCTTCATCCAAAGACACTGCTTCAACAAACTGTAAAAAATATGGCGCATTTGCAACGACGCAGCTCGGTAAGCATCCATGCGATGCGGAAGAATAATCAAATCTGGACACAACTTGCTGGCCAGCATGGATGACATCGCAGAATGAACACCATAACGACGAGCCTCATAATTGCACGTCGAAATTACTCCACGCTGATCAACACAACCACCAACTGCTATTGGACGAAAGCGTAAAGAAGGATCATCACGCATTTCAACGGCAGCAAAAAAACAATCTGCATCACAATGAATAATTTTTCGCACAGCAAAATATTCCATCAATAAAAAGGATAATAATCAAAGTACTGTATATACATACAAATAAAATATCAATAATTTGCAAGTAAAAATTCATTTCAATAAAATTTTAAGTGCTGCGTTAAACAAAAAATAGCAACCAAAACTATTTTCACATCCAACTTTTGATGAAAAACTACAGTATGAGATAACGCAAAAACCTCCAAAACGACTAAATGAAAATAAAAAATCAAACTCAAAAACACAATTAAACAAATTATTTCACTCAAATAGTCCGCTCTCAAAAAGTAAAAAAACCCGTTAACAACTTTTTCAACCAAAGAAATTTGTAAAAAATCACCGATTCAAGCACTCAAAATTTTTATTTTAAAAACAACTTCAGCTGATCAAAAATTCCAATTTTTAGACAAAAATTCTCTCAACACGATTAAATTTGGCAATTTTGCAAAAATAAGTGCATTTTTTTGCAAAAAAACGATTAAAAAACTTGAATTTTTCCAATAAAGTTTTAACGTATACATGTAGTATTTTTAAAACCATTTTTCGTCTATCCGAATCACTAAAGGAAACACACCATGGCAGCACGCAAACCAACTTCCGTTAACTCAGTCGCGGGATTAGAACAACAACTCGCTCAATTAAAAACTCACTTAACAAAAGCGCGCGCTGCTCAAGCTGCCGACGCACAAAAAGCAATTGCTGGTTTGGCGAAAGATGCCACTAAAGCAACTGCTGCTTTGAAAGCGGCCCAAAGTAAACTAACTGCTGCTGCTAAAAAGAAAGGCCCAGTTGCGGCTAAACTAACTGCTGCTGCTAAAGCTGGCGTTGCAGGTGCTAAAAAAGCAGCCACTGCTGCAAAAAATGCCGTTGCAGATGCGAAGAAAAATGTTGCTTCTATTAAAGCAGCTAACAAACTTGCGGGCGCTCATGACAAAGCAGTTGCTAAAGCAGAAGCTGTTGTAGCTAAACGCTTAAAAGCCGCTGATAAAAAAGCCGCAGCTAAAGCTAAAGTAGCCGCTAAAAAGAAAGCAGTAAAAGCTAGCGCCGCCGCTAAAAAAGCAGCAGCCAAAAAGAAAATAGCCGATAAAAAAGCCGCTTTGAAAGCTAAAGCAGCTGCTAAAAAAGCCGCTAAACCAGCTAAATCAGCTACCGCTAAAAAAGCTACTGCCAAGAAAGCCCCTGCAGCTAAAAAACCAGCCGTTAAGAAAACCGCAGCAGCTAAAAAGCCAGCAGCTAAAAAAGCAGTCGCGAAAAAAGCTCCAGCTAAAAAGCCAGCAGCTAAAAAAGCAGTCGTGAAAAAAGCAGCCGCTAAGAAAGCCCCTGCAGCTAAAAAACCAGCTGTTAAAAAAGCTCCAGCTAAGAAAGCAACCGCCAAGAAAGCTTCTGCACCTAAAAAGGCCGCAGCTCCTGCACCTGTAGCAGCTCCTAGCGTTTAATTTTTTCGCCGCTTCAAAAATAAAGGGCGCCTATTGGCGCCCTTTATTTTTAGTAATGAGTATATTTTGATTCACAGCTTCTTATTTGTTGATAGTCTGCTTTCCATAGCAATAACAAATTTGCAGTCATTTATCACGATTACATTTATCGGCACCGCTTAATTATTTGCCAATTATCATTGTATAGCCAACATACCTTTTAATGCATCATGTCTTCATTTCCGATTTGAGAATAAACATAGGCATACAATAACAGCAACCTATCTTCATCCGTCTCCGTAAATTGTATTCCGTAAGTGACAGATTCACCTTGGTTTGCACTTGAAGATTCTGGCTCAACACGTGAACGAATGACTGCCTCAACACTTAGATCTCGCACAATTCCAGCCACATTCACTTTAAAATCCAGCCGTATTGCATCGCCCACCCCTCCTACCATCTCATTTACTTCAATCCGCGCACCAGAAATACTAATATCCGTTATGGCACCATGTTTGACTTTGTCAGAATCAGTTGTGAGATTAATAATTGTTGTAGATTTCTTTATTGCTATACGTGTTGCGCCACGAATTCCCTTAAAACTTATATTTTCTGGATAAGCAATATGCAAAATAGGATAAGGATCGGAAGTTTGTATTTCCACGACACTGGTAAAAATACCTATTCCATTATCCACCATCAAACGAGTTACTATTTTTTGACCTGGCCAAAAACGTATTAGTTTCCCACCAACTTTAGGAACAGATAACAAAATACTGCGGCCAGGTATACAACCTATCAAGCGGCAAGAAAACCGTTCTGGTTGACCGGCGCTATTGTTAGATTGCAATTGCAACGGACAACCATACGTAAGATTCATGTCTTCAAATTTCATAGACAAATCAACCAATAACTTGATGATATAAAGCTGGATACTTATTTGTGAAGTGTAGCAGGCTTATTGAAATTGTCCGGATATGCTGAGCGCGCTAAACAAACACACTCAGAAAAATTATTTTAATCGCTTATTATTTTTATTGCGCGTCAAGACCATCATCACGCGAGAGTATGGATTCATGAGCTACAAATCCAAACTCACGATTCCATTCTAACAGTAACAATGCTAAAGCTTGGGCCTGCTCATAAAGTGCATGTAGCTCTTCAGCCGTATCTTTTACGCCACCATACAATTTAACTTGACGATGTTTATTCGCCAACGAATGTTGAAGATGGAGTGAGCGGTAAACTTCTAGCTTCCAACGCAAATTATGTACAGTGTTACGATAGTAAGCCAATTTGGTATGGACTGAGATAGGGCGGGTGGAGTTAATATCCCCAAAAATATTTGAGTCTGTTGCTAACACTATAGATTCACGAAAACTTGGCTCAGCTAAAACGGTAGCTGTTCGCGGCTGGCTTACCAGTTGTGATAAGTCACCAAAAACCTCACCGGGAGTAACATAATTAACTAACTCACCTTTTAGCGGATCATCTACATAGACAGCTAACCGCCCTTTCAACAAAAAATATAACCATTGATCTCTATCCCCACGCCGCACGATAACTTCACCAGGCAAATAAGAAATCATCCGTGACGCCTGTAATAACAACTCGAACTGCCAAGCATCTTGCTGCTTCACAAGCTTAAAAAAGGGAATGCCGGATAAAAGTTGCTCAACATAATCTCGAGAAAGCATGGTTAGCGGTTTTATTTCCATGTTGACCCCAAGAATATAATTAACTGCAAAAGCGTTTTGGTATTCTGACAATAAAACTTAGTCGCTACCAAGTCAGATTTCAACTTTTATGATTATATTTTTGTGCATTAGCCTTTATGTAACTGTTTTTATAAAAACCACCGAATTTTTACCGTGATATTAGCCTGTGAATGTCATTTTATATATTATACTTAAAATATGAGGGAGGAATCCTGCGTCAAATCAAACCCTATTATTCAGAGTGAGAGAAACAACGTCATGCGCTTAAAACATCAACTATCTCTTTACCTTAGTTTTGTACTTATCGCCTTTTGTGCGTTCGCCAAAGCAGCAGACCCGCTGCTAAATGGCTTATCCATTCATTCCGAGCTGGGTAAAGAACAATTTATTGGCGCCCTTTTCTCAAGCACATTGGGCGACAATGCGAACACCATTCTGAGCGCACCATCAATGCGAATGGAATTGAAGATTGTAGCGCCAGAGGGAATGACAACTCGTCGTTTTAGTCGTACGTGGATTGAAGGTATGGCAATCAACAACACTCAAGCTCAACTGACTGATCAAGCTGAGTACATGGTGAAGTTCGACAGTATGATTAAAAGCCGCTTAATGCAAAATGACCACATAGCATTCAGCTACACGCAGACTAAAGGTGTGAATGTTTTTGTAAATGATGTGTTACTAGGCAATATCCCGAGTGAAAAGTTCTTTGCTATGCTGCTAAGCACTTGGGTTGGCAAAGTGCCGCTCTCATCGGACTTTAAAGAGGATGTCTTAAAATCTGGTAAAGTTAATGCAGATGTAAAAAGTCGTTTTGATAAAATGAAATTTACTAAAGAGCGCGCAAATGAAATTGCCGCATGGAGCAAAGTAAAATCTGCTGTTGATATAGCAGCTGAAAAAGAAGCCTTAAAAGCAACCTCTGCTCAAGCTTCTTCTGTAGAAACAGTTAAGGTATCGAAAGACGCGGCCAAAGACGCTGCCGCCAAAGAAGCTGCAAGGCTAGCAGCATTAAAAGCTCAAGCTGAAGAAGAAGAAAAACCTGCTTTAACCGCACAAACATTGTTAGCTCGTCAGTTTTATGTTTCAGATTTACTGAGGAAAATTCGCTCGAACACTCGCTATCCAAAACGTGCGCTCGAGCGTAATCAAGCAGGAAGTATGCGCATTGCAGTTGTTATCAGCCGTAAAGGCGATGTGATCAGCACATCGCTCGTTGCAGCATCACAACACGAGCAACTCAACGACGCAGCACTAGATGCTATTACCAAATCTGCACCCTTCCCCCCCATACCAGACGCGATTACCGGTCCAACATTTGAATTTACAGTTCCAACGACATTTACTCTACCCAAATAATTGCATTTTACTTGAACATAAAAAAAGCCACTCACGTGGCATTTTTTATGTTCACTTTAAAAGTATTGTATCTAACCCGAGCTACAAAAAACATTATTCCAATAAATCTAAACGCTGACGAATAACTTTTTCAATATAACTACGATCCAAACCCGAATGCGAGGGCAATTGATCCAAATGAATACGATGCAAATGTAAACAAGGAGTTAACTCATCAAGCTCACGTAAATCCCCTTTCATTAACACGGGCAAAAAGGGTTTTGTTGGAGGACATTGTTGTTGTACTACTTTTAAACCCATTTGTAGCGGAATAGTGCGATATTTAATAGGGCCATTTTTAAAAGGAATGCGTAGGAATAGCGTAGGTTTTTCTTTAAACAGCCCTGGGATAATCGTCATTCCAGTTGCCGTGACGGCCAAGTCTTTAATGCCATTAAAAGTATCATGCGGCGCATAAGGATTAGGCAGAATGACTAGCTTACGAGCTTCTTCACGTGGAAAAAAAATATTGTAGTTGGTATAAAGTTGCCCAACCGAGCCTGAGAAAACGCACAGCCTATTCTCAAAACCCATGACAAAATCAATTGCCCCCTGCCGCTGATTAAACGCGTCT
This sequence comes from Gammaproteobacteria bacterium, assembly GCA_031425935.1. Taxonomy (GTDB): domain Bacteria; phylum Pseudomonadota; class Gammaproteobacteria; order Pseudomonadales; family Cellvibrionaceae; genus Cellvibrio. The sequence continues at coordinate 10,460 of JANPKH010000317.1, forward strand.
AAATCCCAGACTAAATCATTATTTTCTGCAGTCTTAGTCACAAATTGCTCTCAATGAATATTCCATTCTGTCTATACAATAAAAACGTTGTCTTAAGTGTAGCCAATAAATTCCCATTCAGGTTGCTTTTATGAATTAAACACCTCGCCGCAAGCAGCAAGGTATATTTTTGTTTCAAAAATCTATTCCGTGGCAAGCCACGGGGAATTTAACCCTCGCTTGCGATTCAACATTTGCCAAAAATTAATGCTCGCGAGTGGATCTAAAAACCACCTCAGGGTGACGGTCTACAGTGAGCGACAGATTAACGCGCGAAGGAGCTAAATAAGTTAAGTGGCCACCACCATCAAGGGCTAAATTATCACTGCACTTACGATTAAATTCTTCCAGCTTCTTAGCATCGCCACAATCACACCAACGCGCAGTAGTGACATTAACAGCTTCATAAATTGCCTCGACCTTATATTCATCTTTTAAACGGTAGGCTACCACCTCAAATTGCAGCACACCTACAGCGCCCACGACAATATCATTATTATTAAGCGGGAAAAAAACTTGCGTTGAACCTTCTTCCGAAAGTTGCTGCAACCCTTTTTGTAGCTGTTTCATTTTGAGTGGATCTTTCAAGCGAATACGGCGAAATAATTCCGGCGCAAAATGTGGGATGCCGGTGAATTTTAAATCTTCACCTTCTGTAAAGGTGTCACCAATTTGAATTGTGCCGTGATTATGTAAACCAATAATATCACCGGCTAATGCTTCTTCTACAGTGCTGCGATCACCCGCCATAAAAGTTACTGCATCAGCAATTTTTATATCCTTACCTAAACGGACATGACGCATTTTCATCCCTTGTTGGTAAACTCCCGAACAAACACGCATAAATGCAATTCGATCACGATGCTTAGGGTCCATATTCGCTTGAATTTTAAAAATAAAACCGCTAAATTTTTCTTCATTCGCTTCAACGATCCGTACTTTTGCATCTCGGCTTTGCGGTGTCGGTGCCCACTCTACAAAACCATCTAACATTTCACGCACACCAAAATTACCGAGTGCTGTTCCAAAAAAAACC
>JANPKH010000318.1:0-8747 GCA_031425935.1 Gammaproteobacteria bacterium
AGCCGCCAACAGAGCTAATGATGACACCCATCATGCCGCCTAAGTCAGCGTAGGTTATTTCCAAGTCATTCTTGCCAGAATGTAAATAGGGTTTGAGGTCGTAGATAAAGCCTTTGCTGAAGTCCCGACGCGCGTGATTCGGAATCATGTTCAAATTAACCGGTGTGCCATTTATCGATATCGTAAGAACCTCATCATCAGGAATGACGCGTACTATGGTGCTTGAGTATCGCCCCACGGTTACTGTACCTTTAAGTGTATAAACGCCGTGTTCCGGTGATTGTACAAAAACTGGAAAGTTGAAGGGTTCTACCCTTCCGCTTGGGGACTTCAAGGTGAAGTCTGAATAGCTCAGCTGAATTACTTTGGAAGCAAAAAATAGAATGCCAAAAATAATAATAATTAAGTATGTAATTTTTGATTTTATGATCGAAAGCATTAGCGATTTCATTTACTTTACATCCTTAACAAACGATTGAAGTTTTTTAAATTCTGCTTTTAATATTCCCACTTCTTGAATAAGATTTTTATTGCTTTCGCTTAGCTTGGAAATAACTACAGAAAATTGAATAAGAATTAGAAATGCCGATACTATCAGCATTAATAACAGGGCAGATGGTGCATAAAGAATTCCCAAGCTATCTGCAAAAATTTGTAGTAGTGGTTTAAAAATTGAAAAGAATAAAAAAATAAAGCCACAGCCAAGCCACAATAACGAGTATTGTTCTTTAAGCCTTTTACGTTTAATCAATTTAAAGATGATTAATATTAGGGAGATGCTGCCAAGAATGGAAAATACTTGCATCCTATTTTCAAATAATATATCTAATATATTAAGCATTTTTTATGCCCCTACGAATTTTTTGTCGTTGTGCGGTCATTAACATTGCCAAAATAACTTTAATCATATAGTAAGCCGATTTTAAACCCGAAATAGAAGATTCTCCACCTTGTCTCTCCAGCATCTCTACAGATATTTCTTTTACTTTAAAATCATTTTTACCTAATAAAATTATTGTTTCAGGTTCTGGATAGTCTGTGGGGTAATTAGACGCTAAAAAAGCGATAGTTTCTTTGTTGTAAGCTCTAAACCCGGAGGTGCTATCTGTAATTTTTTGCCCTATAAGTAGTCTATTTAACACTTCAAATATCTTGATTCCTACTCGGCGCATGAAAGTGGACTGGAAGCCGTCGGTTTTTTTGATAAATCGTGAACCAATGCATACATCGCATTGATTGTTTTGTAGTGGCGTTAGTAGGTGTTTTATTTCAGATGCTAAGTGTTGGCCATCGCCATCAAATTGAATGGCGTAATCGAACTGATGGTAGAACGCATATTTAAAGCCTGTTTGTACAGCACCCCCAATGCCTAAGTTAGCGGGAAGCTGAATGACCGTTGCTTGTCCACTTGATTCGGCCATTTGCTGAGTGTCGTCTTTAGATCCATCATTTATTACCAGGCACTCGAAATTTAAATTTTCTTCTTTTAGAGAGCGAATGACATTGCTGATATTTTTTTCTTCATTGTAAGCAGGGATTATGATAATAATTTTATCTGTAATCATATAAAAGCCTAATTTTAAATTTATTATTGACACCTATAAATTTTCTATCCATTCATCTACCTCACTAACATTAATTAAATTTATATTAATGTTAGTGAGGTAGGCATTATTTACTGTGGTGATTCAGGTTGTGCGACCTTAATGACGGTATTCACCCAATTAGCGTGATCCCATTTATCTTCTTTAAGGGCTGCTACTTTTAAACTGAGAACTTTTACGCTGCGAACATCAACATGAACTTCTGTTGCTGCTTCATATCCGTAGAAAGGTTTGGATTCCCAAAGTAGCTTGTCATCACCCCATACCGAAAATTTAACATCGGCTACGCCAACTTCATCGTCTAGCCCGGCAATAAAACTAAATTGAATCGCACCATCTGGAAGCTGATATTTAATATCGGAGTTTGCGTGTGTGCCCAAGCCTTGAGCGTAACGTCGTTTGTCGATCGAAAGCTTGTTGCCATCGTAACTATAGTTATGTTTTAACGTCCCATGGTCTTGAGTGGCACTAAGTTGTGGTAGGGATGTTAATAATATTTCATTTTTCTCTAATACTAATGATTGAATACGATAGTTATCATAAAATGAAAAAAACATGACTGATGAAGCCGCGATAAAAATCCACACTGATAGCACCGGTATGCGGTAAACAAAAAGGCAAGCAGCTTTAAGTTGGTTAAAAACACGTTCACCAAAAATGGTCTCTAATAAACCCACACTCATTATAGCAACCATAAGCCATGCTAAGCCGTGCCATATATCGGAGCCGTTGATTTCAAGAATAATGAACATATTCAAGCTGCATAGTAGGCTTATAACAATAGGGTAAATTAATTTTTTCTGAGCGGCAGCGGCGTAAGCCAACGCAAGAACTGCTGCCGGAAATAAATAGCGTTCGTGCATAGCGGGTAAAAAGGTAAAGAATGCCATCGCGCAAATCATGGAAGAAAATAACGCTTGCGACAACTGGACTTGCACGGTACTTGTTGAAATATCGCTATTTTCAAGGGTAGCTTTGGTGTCAGGGGCATGGCTAATTTCAGCGGTATCGTTAGCTTTAGAAGTGTCGTCGATGTCAGAAGAGTCGGCTATTTCAGCGGTATTGATGATTTCTGAAGAATTAGTGATTTCAGTTGTATCGTTATTTTCGACAGTGATTCTTCTAAGAGTTCTGTAATTAGTAATTTGTTTATAGGTGCCCTGAACAAAAATCCAAAGTGCAATAATGACAAAGCACAGCATACCAAAATATTTTGCGGTGAATATTTTTACAAATGGTGAGCTTTCTGAAATCCCAAAAAGTAATTGATTATCCGGTGCTGTATTACTAGTTAGCAAAATCCAAATGTTGGCAGCGTTAAATGTTGTCATTGGATATTGGCCGAGCGTGTCAATGTAAGCTAATTTAAATGCCTGGATAAAATGCCCTGCAATAATTGAGGGCATAAAAATAATCGCGCCAACAACAACCGATATTAAAACTCCTATTAGATTCCTTTTAATGTTGCGAAAAAATAGAAACCCAAAAACTGGCGCAAAAGCGATCATTTGAAATTTGGTTAATAGCGCCAGAGTGAATACGGGAATAGCAAGATAGTTATAGCGATCATGAAAGGTGAGCAATAGCGCCGAGATAACAAAAGTTATCGGTATCAGATCGACTTGTCCCCAAACAGGGCCATTAACTAATATGGTGGGATTAAATACGGTTAACATCATTATTATGTGCAATAAATTACGTTGAGCGTTAAACCGATTTAACATTGAAAAAATAATTGTGGTCAGAAAACAATGGCTTAAGGTTACTGGTAGCTGGGTTAGAAATTTTAAAAAATTATTGGCTTCAACAGGCACACCTATTGCCGTATAAAAGTTACCTAAGAGGTACAACCAATGAATATAAAATGGTGGGTAGTTACCATTAAAATTTTTGTATCCATTGCGCGTTAGCTGATTTATCCAGTCTTCCCAATAGCCTAGATCGGCTGCGTAGCCTTTAAAAAAAAGCAGGCTAAAATTAACAATAATAACTGCAGCTAAATAAGCATGAAGTGTTCGGGATGATTCTCTGGCAGGTTTGCATTGCGGCATAAGAGCCATTTCATCTTGTAAAGCTAATGCTGGTGTTTCATCAAGTGGCATTTGTTTAGCTTCAATGATTGTCATTTTTTCTGCTTGATGAGTTGGTTCATTATTTGATGCAAAAGCTGAGTCTTGATATTGGCTAGCACTCGTATCTGTCATGGAAAATATCTCAGTTCCGTAATTTATTAATCAGATTTTTTTATAACATCACTAATGTGGTATTTTGGTCGTCTTTTTACTTCTTCATATATTTTTGACATGTATTCACCAATAATTCCAAGGCATATCAATTGCACGCTGCCAATAAAGAGTAAGGGTAAAAGCACAGATGCCCAGCCAGGAACTGCATCTTGAGTGAGTAGGCGAACGCCCAATACCCACAAAATGAGAGTGAATGAGGCAATGCCAGAAACAAGGCCGAGTACAGTAATCATGCGCAATGGCGCGGTTGAAAATGCTGTTATTCCTTTCCACGCAAACGATAACATTTTCTTTAGTGGATATTTACTTTCACCCGCTTCACGTGCCTGACGTTCGTATTTTACTACGGAAGATTTAAAGCCCACTTCACGTACTATGCCACGTAAAAATAAATTGGATTCATCATATTCTTGCAACGCATTGAGTGCACGACGTGAGAGTAGACGAAAATCGGCGTGATTAAAAACTAGATCAACTCCCATTTTTTTCATCACATGATAATAACCTTCAGCGGTAAAACGCTTAAAGAAAGTATCAGTGGTGCGTGCAGAGCGAACCCCGTACACAACCTCGTTACCTTTTAAATATTCATCTACCATAGTCTCGATATTATTAGGATCATCCTGCAAATCGGCATCAATGCTCACCGTAATATCTTCGACAGTGGTGCACAAGCCTGCGTAAAGCGCATTTTGATGGCCTTTATTGCGAGAAAGCTTTATTGCCACTAAGGCAGGGTTGTCGTTGGCTGCCGTGGCAAGTAACCTCCAAGTGGCATCTTTGCTGCCATCGTCCACTAAATAAATTTTTGATGCATGGGTTACTTTTTGTTTTGCAATGAGCGACTCACGTAATGCCAATAATGTTGCCAGAGTTTTTGGCAGCATCTCTTCTTCGTTGTAGCAGGGCACTACAATGGCAAGCGACGGAATAATAGCAAAGGATGAATTTGTAGTAGGAGAAAAGTTATCACTCATGTTAGTGGGCCTTATAAATCCACAATTTGTGCACTAGGAAATTTAGAAATACGGTGATTCCTGTCGCAAAGAACTGCGACACCAAGTAATTTTCAATAAGCTTAAAAAACATGGCAAATAATAATGTATTTATTGCTAAACCCAAGCTAACTGCAGCAGCAAATTTAGGGAGTGTTGTTGCGTGGCTGGAGTTGCTGGCAAACGTAAAATGATAGTTAGCTAAATAGTTAAAAATAGACGACAAAAAATAAGCAAATGCTGATGCTATAACTTCCGCCGCTATCGTAAATGAAGCAGGACTAAAGCTTGATAATACAGAATAGGTATCAGCGGAAATAATAATTTCCGAGGTAAGTTTGTATTTAACCAGTAGGGCAAGCAATAAAAATTGGATTAATGTTGAGATGCTTCCAATACCAAGGTATTTAATAAAGTGTGTCATGGCGTCATATTATTCTATTTATTTATTCTAATGCCTAGCAAGAGGTCACTGATAGCAGGCGGTACATTAGCATATTTTAAATATAAGTTGCTCTGTTGCTGAACCCTCTATTTAAAAGATATTTAGCCTAGTTAAAGATAGTTGACCTTACAGCTACTGAAAGGTTTATGATTGGCCACAATAGCGCTAGATAAGTTTAAATTAATAGGTATGAGGAGAAAGATCATGAATATCGGGCAAGCGGCCTCCCTGAGCGGATTGGCCACCAAAACGGTGCGTTATTACGAGGAAATTGGTTTGGTCATACCGGCGCGTTGTTCTGGCAATGATTATCGTAATTATTCAGCTACAAACGTTGAGCACCTGCGCTTTTTACAGAGGGCGCGCGCCGTAGGTTTTGGCTTGGATGTGTGCCGGGAGTTGTTGGATTTGTATTGTGACCCGGAGCGTCGTTCTTCGCAGGTAAAAGCCTTGGTATTGGATAAGATTCAACAAATTGATACCCAATTACAAACTTTAATAGCACTTAAATCAACTCTTTCGGACATGGCTAGTAGGTGTGCCGGGGATGAGTCGACAGAGTGTTCCATCATGGAGACCTTCGCTGCGCCAATGAAATCAATCATGCCCTTTCGGTTGGTGTAGCCATCATCGTTTGTAATGGTAGGTATAGCGAATTAATTTTTAATACTTGGTTCAAATTGCTTTCCAGTAATTCCTACCGATTTATCTTCCATTAAATACAAATAATCTCGCATTAAATCTTGCGGTGTTTTAACTGTAGTTGGATCTTCACCAGGGTAGGCAGCCGCGCGCATTTTTGTGCGGGTTGCACCTGGGTTGATGCTATTCACTCGAATTTTGGTTGTTTCATCTAACTCGTCGGCAAGTATTTGCATTAAATTTTCTGCGGCGGCTTTTGATGCGCCGTAAGCACCCCAATAGGCGCGACCTTTATAGCCCACGCTTGATCCGGTAAATAAAATAGATGCGTTTGTCGCCCGTTCTAGTAATGGCAGCATGACTTGAGTGAGCATAAACGGCGCGTTGACATTGACTTGCATGCAGCGCATCCATACATCCGGTGCGTAATTCGCTATGGGTGTGCTTTGTCCTAAATCGGCGGCGTTGTGGAGTATGCCATCGAGATGATTAAATTCTTCATTGATGGCATTGCTCATATCAATAAAAGTTTGCTCAGTAGCGATCTGAAAGTTTATGGGATAAATCGCCGGTTGTGAATGTCCAGCAGCTTCAATCTCGTCATACACCATTTCTAATTTGGTAAGTGTGCGGCCAACTAAAATAACGGTGGCGCCATGCTCTGCAAATGTTTTTGCGGCCACACGGCCAATACCGTCACCCGCGCCAGTGACTAAAATAATTTTTTTGGCGAGACAGTTTTCAACGGGAATATAATTTTCTGGAGTTTGCATAATGTTATCAATTATTAAACGGTTTTAATTTTATCATCCTCGCGCAGCGAGAATGGCGAAAGAGAAGTTACAAATATTTTTTTACTATAGGCCAAATTTCATTGGCGTGTTCTACGCGATAGTCGGCTTGCCAATTATCAATATTATCGGCGCTATCAATGTAGCCATAAGCTGCAGCGATGGTAATACTGCCAGCACGTTTGCCACATTCAATATCACGCTTGTGATCGCCTACAAAAATAATTTCTTCCGGCGTACAGCCGAGTTGTTCGCTAGCTAAAAATAATGATTCAGGGTGCGGTTTGCTTTCAGAAACATGGTCTGGGCAAATGATGCTCATAGGTGCAGGTTGCATGTTAAGTTGTGCCATTAAGGGTGTGGTGTAAACAGCTGGTTTATTAGTGGCTATACCCCAGGCAATATTGTTGGCGACTAATTTTTCGATGAGATCGTTAATTCCAGGAAACGGTTGTGAAAACACAGCGATGTGTGCGGTATAGAGTTCCAGCAAGCGCAGGCGTAATTTTTGAAAATTGGGATGAGAATCTTCAATGCCAAATGCCATCATTACCAGTGCGCGTGCACCGTTGGAAACGCAGGCGCGGATTACATCATCTGCTAAAACTTCGCGATTGTTTTCCACTAGAAGTTGATTTACTACTGCGACAAAATCGGGTGCTGTATCAAGCAGCGTGCCATCAAGATCAAACATAACGGCACGAATTTTTTTTGCATTTATCATATAACTAATACCACAATTTTATGCAGAATGAATTCCGTTATTCTCTCTGAGACCGTATGCAGCATGGACGACCCACATGGATGTGGGAAGTTTCTCGAAGCGCCGGGAGCGCGAAGAGATGCCGACTCGAGCCTACATGGATGTATTAACGGCGGGTCACGGAGAGAGTGATGGAGTTCATGACACACTAAACTATTTTCTTCGCATGCAATAAATAATTAACACTCACATCATTCTCATCTAATTTATAATTCTGAGTGATGGGATTATAAGTCATTCCGCTAATATTTTGTAATTCCAAACCTGCTGCGCGTACCCATTGTGCTAATTCAGAAGGGCGAATAAATTTACTGTACTCGTGAGTTCCTTTTGGCAAAAGTTTTAACAAATACTCTGCACCTAAAATGGCAAATGCGTAAGCTTTTGGATTACGATTAATCGTAGAAAAATACACATCGCCGCCCGATTTTACTAAATCAGCACAGGCTTTTACCACAGAGCTTGGGTCTGGTACGTGCTCTAACATTTCCATACACGTTACTATGTCGAATGCGCCGTTGCATTGTCGGGCTTTTTCTTCGGCGGTGATTTTTTCGTAAGTCATAGTCACGCCCATTTCCAATGCGTGCAAACGAGCCACTGTTAAGGGAGCTTCACCCATATCAATGCCGGTTACCTCAGCGCCGCGTTGTGCAAGAGATTCTGCAAGAATGCCGCCGCCACAACCAACGTCAATAACCTTGCGTTGCGCAACAGGTGATCGTGCGTCGATGTAATTTGCACGCAATGGATTGATATCGTGCAGCGGCTTAAACTCGCTGTTTCTATCCCACCAACGGCTAGCGAGCGCTTCAAATTTTGCGATTTCTGCGTTGTCGACGTTTGCCATCATAAATCTCTTATAAGCATAAATTTATTGCGAAGGCGTGCAGTATAACGCAGCGATTAATTGAAAGCTTTCATGATTTTTAGTGGCGTTGAGATTTTTTAAGTAATGGGATTTTTAGAGTTGCGGATATTGATAAGCTTTTGTTTGTGAAGATTTTACTGTTCGATCGGATGGATGCTCTTCCTTGAGCTTCTGCTGTACTTAAAAATGTACGATAAGCGCAGCGTATGGGCCTTTCAAATCTAGGTCTGCAGTTATGTCATCTTCATCAATAGTCAACGACATGGAGCGATATCCAGCTTCTATGCCAATATCAAATGCAGAGTCGAATAGGTAACTGATTTTGGCAGTGTAGTCAGTTAATTTACTGTCTTGGTAGCTCACGTAATTACCTTCTAATCCCGCAGAAAG
>JANPKH010000319.1:0-5471 GCA_031425935.1 Gammaproteobacteria bacterium
GTATCAACAAAAGCAGGGGTTACTGGCGCATCCACAATTATCTCTAACGTTGCCGTACCACCTAATTCCTTATCGATAACCGACAAACCTTTATGTATTTCGCTATCGCTGTGAAAATAATCGATAAAGCGATTTTCAACTTCTAATTTTGATAAACCATAAAGTGAAATCACTACAGCAATTAAAGAAACTAATAACACTTTGCCACCGTGAAACTCAGCGATGTGAGAAAAACGCAATGTCATTTTTGCAGAGGCATCACCGCGATCTTTGGGTTCGCCTTTTGGTAACAACATTAAGCCCGCAGGCAAAATCACAAATGATAAAACAAATGCAACCACTAAACCTATCGTCATCATCCAGCCAAAATCTATTACCGGGCGAATACCACTTTCCACTAACGACATAAAAGCAACAACGGTCGTCAACGCTGAATATAAACAAGGTGCAGCCATCACGCGCACCGTTTTCATCACTAAATCACCCTGACTCCAATGCGGATGTTCCGCGTGTAATTCACGATAGCGCACTACAATATAAATAGTAAAAGCGAACGACATTATTAATAATAAAGCCACAAAATTAGATGAGATAACGGTTAGTCGCCAATCAATCCAACTTAACCACCCGAGCATTAATGCTACCGAAGTAAGGCAGGTTGCTAAGGGCAAAATAATAAACCGCCACTGGCGGAAAATCAGTGCGAGCACAATCACGATAAAAGCAACTAGCACACCACCAAAAACGATTAAGTCGCTTTTGATATAGGTGAGCATGTCCGCGGTAATCATACTTACACCACCTAAAAATATTTCAGCATCGCTACGATATTTTTGCGCTATACCGCGCACAATATCGACCCGTACAGTATCAGCCGCTCCAGCAACTGTTCTAAATGCGAGAAACTCTTTAGTGACCTGTTCTAACTCTTCTTCTTCAGCAGCAGACAAACCGTGCTTATCACGCTTGCTACGCAATGCATCGCGATGACGCACCATTTCAATGTACTGGTTATTCACATCCAGATTCAGTAACAACGCCGTAGTTTTACCATCAGGGCTCAATAGCATATTGCGGTAGATCGGACTGGTTAAAAATTCTTTTTTCGCCATATCCCGATCAACTCCGGGAGTAACCAAAGTACGCGTTGATTCTTTTTGTTCTGCGAGTGAACGCATTGGGCTATAAATTAACGGAACATCTATCAAGGAATTAACGCTTTGCACTCCCGCAACTTTCGCTAATTCATCACGCAAATTTTTAAGCGTGTTGAGTGACTCATCAGAAAACATATCGCCTTTTGGTGAATAAGTTACCACCAGAAAATCACCGCGCTGATAACGCTTATTGATTTCACGAAAATAATCAATGGTATTGTCGTTCTCCAGAGTGAGAGCATCGGCAGAAGCATCCAACTTAAAATTTGGCAACCCCAAAATAGCCAGAGTGGTCAACGCAAAAACGAATGTCAGTACCGCAAAAGGGCGGCGAATAATAATGGTACGATATAGCGAGGAGATTGTGTTTTGCATCTTATGCAACATAAGGAGAACCTTTTCCATGATTAAAGAATGTGTTGAGAATAGGGGTGGTAAGCACAGATGCCTGGGTCGCCATTATGCTGTAGTCACCTGGCATGTGGAAGTCGCTATTCTCCTATTACGGTAAAGTCAGTTATTTTGAGGCTTATTGTTAAAAGGAAACAACAAGCCCCTAAATCCAGCATCGGTGTGACCATCCAATGTCGATAAAGTCTTGTGTCGATCTCAAAAAATTTCAGTTAACGGCATAAACCAGGAAAATAGACGTGAACAAACGAGCAACGAATTGTTACAATTAGTGGATTGTAACGACTACCCTAACGACTGCGGGAACTCACCCATGCTTAGACTTCACTTTAAGGATAATCGTCAACCCGCTTTTTGGGTGACAGAGAGACTGTATTGCATAGGTTCTGCAAATGATAACCAATTAATTATTCATAACGACAAACAGGTAGATGGCCTTCATGCCAAACTTTTTGTTGAAGATAATAAATTTCTACTGAAAGATAACAATAGCTCCGGCGGCTGCTTTATTAACGGCCAGCGAATCACGCAAAAAGAAATACAACCTGGAGACATTATCAAGCTTGGCAACACCGAACTCATTGTACTGGACCCTCGCAGCTTACAAAATAATAGCAATGACGCTGATGGTGCGCCCTGGCGCCTCGTCTCTGACTGCAGCTGGCTGCCGGGAAAAGCCTTCGTGGTTCCCGCTGGTCGAACCATCAGTATTGGCCGGGGAGATAATTGCGACGTTAGTATTCCGGGAACACATTTGTCACGCAAACATGCCGAGCTCTACATTAAAGACCATCAACTATTTATTAAAGATTTAGGCTCATCCAACGGCACCTTTCTTAACGATAAAGCAATCATTGAAGGCCCGGCCAAAAATGGCGATCAATTACGGCTGGATGTTTATACTTTTCGCCTGGTTGCCCCCGAATCCGATATGTATAAGGCACGTATTCCCGTATCTATTGATTCAATAAGTGTGCCGATTGAACGCAAACAAACAAATAGCGAACCAAAGCGTTGGAAAACTCGTCCTACTTCACCGGGCAACCGAATCGAACCCACCTACAGTCAAACCCGCTCTAAAGTGTGGCTGTTTATCATTTTAGTCTTGGTTTTGGGCGCGGTTATTATCGCCAAATTCTTGTGGTAATTCTTGTGATAGAATCCGCCGCGCCGTACGTTGCTTATATTATTAGACTAAAACACCAAGGAACCCATCATGAGTTTTGAACAAGTACCCGCAGGCAAAAACCTGCCCGATGATTTTTATGTTGTTATCGAAATCCCTTTAAACAGCTCCATCAAATATGAAATTGACAAAGACTCCAGCTGTCTATTTGTTGATCGCTTAGTAAGCACTGCGATGCATTATCCCGCAAATTATGGTTACATTCCTCATACACTTTGTGGCGATGGTGATGCGGCAGACGTATTGGTACTCTTCCCCGAAGCGGTACAAGCAGGTTCTGTGATTCGTTGCCGCCCAATTGGTGTACTGAAAATGAGCGATGAAGCTGGAGAAGATGCAAAAATTCTCGCCGTTCCGCATGACAAGCTCACAACCATTTATAGCAAAATTAAAACGCTGGCAGATTTGCCCGAAATCGTCCTCAAAGAAATAGAACATTTCTTTGAGCACTACAAAGATTTAGAAAAAGGTAAGTGGGTTAAAGTAGAAGGCTGGGGTGATTTGGAAGCAGCGCGCACCGAAATTTTGGATGCAGCTAAACGCTACCAAGCCAGTAAATAGTAGTGAATACAAACGGCCGCTTAGCGGTCGTTGTAGTTTTATACAGTACGGGAGCAAACCAAGGGCAAACAAATAAAAGCCTAGTAGAAAAAACCAGCAGGCTTGTGCGTTATTATTTATGACGCACAAATAACAATAGCAACCTCTACACTGATAATTCACAAAAACAGTTACTAGAAGTTTCAACCCTATAACAGCGGGCAACAACCATGAGCTCCTCAGCACCTAAAAGAAGTCCTTTATTGTGGGTACCATCGGGTTATTTCACCATGGCGTTAACCTACATGACACTGACTAGTGTAACTGCCATCATGTTCAAAAATTTGGGCATGGATAACGGCACTGCAGCAGAATATGCCAGTTATTTAATTTTAGCGTATACCATCAAACCGCTATTTGCTCCATTTGTCGAAATGTACAAAACTAAAAAATTCTTCGTGATTTGTGCTCAATTAACTGCTGGTTTAGGTTTTGCTGGAATCGCGCTCATTATGGGCCTGCCCAATTACATGCTCATACTGATGATATGTTTTTGGATACTCTCCTTTGTGGGAGCAACCCAGGATATTGCTTCTGACGGCGTATATGTCACTTCCCTTGACAGTAAAACCCAAGCATTTTACTGCGGCATCCAAAGTCTCAGTTGGAATATAGGCCCGATAGTTGCAATGGGCGGCTTGGTTTATCTTAGTGGTAAATTACACACAAAATATTTTCACCACGATGCAAATGTTTTCGGTCCCGATTGGATTGATGCATGGCGCATTATCTTTTTTATCGTCGCTGGTATTACGATATTAATGGCTTTTTGGCATGCTCGGGTCATGCCGGATGGTGCAAAAGCGGAAAATACTCCTAGCACCGTTACAGAAGCTACCGCCATATTATGGGATTCGTTTGTCACGCTATTTCAAAAGAAAGATATATGGCTAATGATTGCTTTTGCTTTTTTGTTTCGCCTCAGCATTGGATTCCTTGAAAAAATTGGACCATTTTTCATGGTCGATCCTGTCATTAAAGGCGGCCTGGGATTATCAAACGAAAAACTTGGGATTATTTACGGTACTTACGGCCTAATTGCTGTTGTTCTCGGCTCCTTGCTTGGTGGCTTTTTTGTCGCACGTCGGGGGCTAAAACCCACCTTATTTTTACTATGTTGTGCGATCAATATTCCCAACGCTACATTTTTGTTGATGAGTATTTATCAACCCTCTGATTTATTGGTTATTACTGCCGGTGTTGCAGTCGAGAAATTCTTCTTCGGATTTGGCTCTGTGGGCTTTATGATTTATTTAATGCAGCAACTCGCTCCGGGTAAATACACCACCACCCATTACGCATTTGGTACGGGCCTCATGGGGTTGTGCATGATGTTCACCGGTGTTCTAAGCGGTCATTTACAACAGTACCTAGGCTATATAAATTATTTTATTTTTGTGATGTTGGCCACCATCCCGTCGTTTCTTGTGTGCTGGTATGCCCCTTTCCATATCAAAGATGAAGCCTAAAAGTTACCAATCTTTAGTATCAAAAACGGCCGCAATTGCGGCCGTTTTAATTTGGTAAATAACAAATTTTTATTCTTCAGTAAAATTCTTTGCATATTTTGCAATCCATTCTAAAGCTGCCTCCTCGGAAGTTATAACACGACCATCATTGGCTAAAATGTACTGGCGATACTCTTCAATTTGACAGACTTGCTCAACCATTCGTGTACGAAAAAATTCGTCGTCGCTGGTGAAACGCATGCCAACTTCAAATTCACACAACGCTTGTTTGCGCCGCCAAACCACCACGCCTCTGCCCTGATAATCTGGTTTTACTATGGGAATTTTAAATTCAATAACGTCGCCAATCTTAAAAGCTTCTCGGGTAACAAAGCTCAAGCCGCCGGCACTCAAATTATGCACTTCGGTAACATCAGGTAAGTGCTCGCCAACAATGACGTGTATAGGTATGAAGGTAGAGTGGCGAATATAATTTCGCATAAATTATTCCTCGCTTTTATATAAATTAAAAATCAAGGTAATAAATTATATAAGTAGCAATAGTAATAACTAACTTACAAACACAACTTAAATCATCCAACCAAAGAGGTTTGCACAATTAATCGGCTAAATGTAATCCACTTATATCAGGTATTACAGGCTTTATGA
>JANPKH010000320.1:0-2641 GCA_031425935.1 Gammaproteobacteria bacterium
AGGAATACTTGGGGGTTTTTATATGTGTAAACACAAAAAGCCGCAGTTGCGGGGCAAGTGCGGCCGAATGAAATGACATTAGAGCTTAGCTAATTTCTAGCGTTTCAGTTTTCGTATCAATAGTGGCGTTTAATGGAGCACTGATATTGATAGCGTGTAGACCTTTGTCACCTTTAATAATATCAAAAGTTACTTGTTGGCCAGCTTTTAATGTTTTATAACCATCCATACTGATCGTTGAGTAGTGAGCGAAAAGATCGTCATTACCTTCATCAGACAGTATAAAGCCATAACCTTTAGCATTGTTGAACCACTTAACGGTACCTGTGGGCATATTGAAGTCCTGCGCCTTGGCCCCATATAGAGATATGTTGCCATCGTTATTATTTTCCCAAAAATGTTTATTTTGGGCATTGGTAGGCTTGCGGTATTATTGTGCAATCAATTAGCAGAAATTGCCAGCAAAGTGCCGAATATTTGCTCAGTAAAAGTGTTTTTTTGATAAACAATGGGACTAGCGTCAAGCTTCTGGCAGCTCTGCGTTATGCCTGTGGGTTACAATATCGCGCATTATCCAATCATTTTAAATTTCTATTGAATCTCTATGAGCAATCTAACAAACCTTCAACTAACCTTACATCAAGATGGCGATTCAGATGCAGAGAATCATGACGGAAATCTTGCAGTGCTGGAGTCAAAACCAAAACTCAAGCGTCCATCGATGTATAAAGTTATGTTATTAAATGACGACTACACTCCGATGGATTTCGTCGTTGAAATTTTAGAAATATTTTTTTCGATGGGCCGTGAAAAAGCAACACATGTAATGTTAACCGTACATGTTCATGGCAAAGCAGTTTGTGGCATCTATACTCGTGATATAGCGGAAACTAAATCCGCGCAAGTGAATCAATATGCAAAAGAACATCAGCATCCTTTGCTGTCTGAAATAGAAGCTGTTGATGAAGAGTAATAACCCCGTGTTTTTTAATCGGCGTGTTTTTTTTAGGTTAAGAGGGTAAGCGCGATGTTAAGTAAAGATCTGGAAGTAACTTTGAATCTCGCCTTCAAAGGTGCACGCTCAAAGCGGCACGAATTTATGACGGTAGAGCACTTATTGCTCGCACTTATCGATAACGATTCAGCAGCTACTGTGTTGCGTTCTTGCGGTGCCGATTTATCGAACTTACGTAAAGAATTAATTGAATTTGTTGACTCTACGACGCCGCTTATTCCAGAGAATGATTCTGATCGCGAAACGCAACCTACTTTAGGTTTTCAGCGGGTATTGCAGCGCGCTGTCTTCCATGTGCAATCTTCTGGCAAACAAGAAGTTACGGGCGCAAATGTATTGGTTGCTATTTTTAGTGAGCAAGAAAGCCAAGCAGTTTATTATCTTAAGCAACAAAGCATCGCACGAATTGATATTGTGAATTACATTACTCACGGAATTCACAAAGTGTCGGGCCATTCAGATCACACGCATGATCATCAGTCTAATGAAAATCATGATGAGGAATCTGTATCTGGTGAGTCTGCGTCTTCAAACCCATTAGAAAATTATGCCAGTAATTTAAATGAGTTGGCCATGCAAGGCCGCATTGATCCATTGGTGGGGCGAGATGAAGAGGTAGAGCGCGTGTGCCAAATTTTATCGCGCCGCCGCAAAAATAATCCGTTATTAGTCGGAGAGTCTGGTGTTGGTAAAACCGCAATCGCTGAAGGGTTGGCAAAACGAATTGTTGATGGTGATGTGCCAGAAATACTGATAGGCAGCATTGTCTACTCTCTCGATTTAGGGGCACTTTTAGCGGGCACAAAATATCGTGGTGATTTCGAAAAACGTTTTAAAGGTTTGCTCCACGAACTTAAAAAGCAAAAAAATTCTATTTTATTTGTTGATGAGATTCACACCATTATTGGTGCAGGTGCAGCTTCTGGCGGTGTAATGGATGCCTCAAATTTATTAAAGCCACTTTTGTCATCTGGTGAAATTCGGTGTATGGGTTCTACTACTTACCAAGAGTATCGCGGCATTTTTGATAAAGACCGCGCGCTTTCCCGTCGCTTCCAAAAAGTGGATGTGAACGAGCCGAGTGTGGACGAGACGTATCAAATTCTCAAAGGTTTAAAAAGCCGTTTTGAAAAGCACCATAATTTACGTTACACCGATGCTGCGTTACGCGCTGCGGCTGAATTATCTGAGCGATACATCAATGATCGGTTCTTGCCTGACAAGGCTATTGACGTGATTGACGAAGCGGGCGCTTATCAACAACTACAAGCACCGAGCAAACGTAAAAAAACAATTGGTGTGGCAGATGTTGAAAATGTAGTTGCAAAAATTGCGCGGATTCCGCCAAAAAGTGTTTCTTCATCTGATAAGGAGCAATTACGTAAATTAGATCAGAATTTGAAAATGACTGTGTTTGGTCAAAATGAAGCTATCGATACCTTAGCGACAGCCATTAAATTATCGCGGGCAGGATTGAACTCTGGTGAAAAGCCAATTGGGTCATTTTTGTTTTCAGTTTTACCAACACCAGTTGGACCTGAAAACAAAAATGACCCAATTGGCTTTTCACCAGAGTTCAATCCTGCCCGCGATAATTTAATGGCTGTCGCTAAGGTATCGATAGCT
>JANPKH010000321.1:0-1969 GCA_031425935.1 Gammaproteobacteria bacterium
GGGAGTCGTGACTGCCTCGGTGGCAGGCGTTCCGCGGATCGTGGCGAGCTCGCCACCGGTCCATGGGGCGCCGGTGGCGGCCGTGGTCGCAGCGATGCACCTCGGCGGCGCACACGAGATCTACACCCTTGGCGGGGTCCAGGCGATCGGAGCCTTCGCGATCGGCACCGCCAGGATTCAGCCCGTCACGATGGTGGTCGGCCCTGGCAATGCCTTTGTTGCCGAAGCCAAGCGTCAGCTCTTCGGACGGATCGGCATCGACCTCATCGCCGGACCGTCCGAGACCCTGGTCATTGCGGACGACAGCGTCGATGCCGAGTTGTGCGCGACCGATCTGCTCGGACAGGCCGAGCATGGCTACAACACCCCCGCGATCCTTCTCACCAACAGCGAGGAGTTGGCGGACGCCACGATGGCTGAGGTGGAACGGCTGCTGCGTATCCTCCCCACTGCGGCGACGGCGGGGGTTTCATGGCGAGACTATGGCGCGGTGATCGTGTGCGACACGGTCGAAGAGATGGTTGCCGAAGCAGATCGGATCGCCAGCGAACACGTCCAGGTGATGACCCGCGACCCGGACCATTTCCTCAAGCACATGAAGAACTACGGTGCGCTGTTTCTCGGTTCCCGCACGAACGTTGCTTATGGCGACAAGGTGATTGGAACCAATCACACGCTTCCGACCGGCAAGGCGGCGCGCTACACGGGAGGTCTGTGGGTCGGCAAGTTCATCAAGACCTGCACTTACCAGAAAGTGTTGACAGATGAGGCGAGCGCCTTGATCGGCAGGTACTGCTCGCGCCTGTGCGCACTTGAGGGCATGGTGGCTCACGGAGAACAGGCTAACGTACGGGTGCGACGCTACGGTAAGCAGGACGTACCTTACGGGGGCGCCGCGACGCATCCTGCGTAGGTGCCTGCGCACCTCAAATCAGTGTCAGTCGCAATAGCGCACGTGCACGTAGAGACCCGGCGCCGGGCCCTCTCCCGGCGGCGGGTTTCGCGCCGGAACGCTTGCGCCGCTGCCGTGGCGGCGCAGCCAGGCGGCCCAGGTCGGCCACCAGGAGCCTGTCTGCCGATGGGCGCTGGCAAGCCATTCGTCCGCTGTCGGTGACGACCCTCCCGGAGCGCGGACGGCCATCGCGAACCGGCGCCCTGCGTGGCCCGGCTCACTCACGATGCCCGCGTTGTGCCCGCCCGAAGCCAGCACGAAGGTGAGCTCCGAGGGGCACAGTCGGTGCAGCTTGTAGACCGACCGCCAGGGCGCGACATGGTCCTTCTCGGTGCCAACCAGGAAGACCGGCTGGGCTATGTCATGCACGCTCACCGGGCGGCCATCGACCGGGAAACGATCCTGGGCGATCTCATTGTGCAGGTAGCAGCGCCGCAGGTATTCGCTGTGCATGGCGGCCGGCATGCGGGTGACGTCGGCGTTCCATGCCATCAGGTCGTTTGGCTGCACTGATTCACCGAGCCAGCGCGCTGCATGCTGCGACCAGTACAGCTCACGAGCGTGCAGGAAGGTGAACGACCCGGCCATCTGCGATCCGGACAGGAAGCCGCGTTCGGCCATCATGTCCTCCAGCAGAGTGACCTGGGCCTCGTCGATCAGCACGCCCATCTCTCCGGGTTCGGAGAAATCCACCTCCGCTGCCAGCAGGGTGACGGTCTGCAGGGCGGGCAAGTTGCGACGATCGGTTCGGCCGCCGAGGGCGGCGGCCGCGAGCGACAGCAGCGTTCCGCCCAGGCAGTAGCCGCAGGCGTGCACCGCCTCGCCCGGCACCAGTTCGCCGATCGCGGCGAGCATGTCGAACACGCCTTCGTCCAGGTAGTCTTGCAACGTGAGCAATGCGTCGTGCACATCCGGATTGCGCCAGCTGAGGATAAAGACGGTGTGCCCCTGCCCCACCAGCCACTGCACCAGCGAGTTGTGGGGCGAAAGATCGAGGATGTAGTACTTCATGATCCA
>JANPKH010000322.1:0-1549 GCA_031425935.1 Gammaproteobacteria bacterium
CAACTCCGACGTGGTCGGCATCAGCGATGAATTGGCGAAGTCAGCGAAGATGGCACCTGACGAGAGCAGTGCAAAGAGCTATCTTGGGGAGCTACGGACGCGCGTGAATGACAGTCTGCACGGACCAGTTGCTATCACGACTGCGCTCGCTGACCTGGAGGGCAAGTTGGTCGCGATGTTGCACGTCGAACCATCCCTGACATCGGTTTCAATCACTAATGAATGTATTTTTTATGCCCGCAAAGGGGCTACCAATGTAAAGGTGCCACCTGACGAATGGCGCGCCAAGGCAGAAAAGGCTCCATGGGATTTGTAGTCCAGGCAGTAGTGAGTTCGTTAGCCAAGACAGCGTCGCCGCTACTTATTGTCCGCGACACCTCAAACGACTAGTGTTGTACTGCTCAGAATCGAACTTCTCAGTGAAGTTGCAGCTATGGAAAGTGCTGCGGTCAAGGAACTGCCCATAAGAACCTTTGCGTTGCATAACCGTTCTCGCCCGCCCTTACCAGCTCTGGATGTTCGGTTCGAGGATACCCCTACCGATTTCGTCGTTTGGACTTCACCCGTTGCCGTAGCCACAAGTCAGTCAGCGTCTAGTGAAGCTGATCTGGGTTCCCGTTACCGGTCGTTGGCAAATGACGTCAACTGGCCCAAAGCGGGTGCAACTACAAACAGCATCTTAGTTTCAAGTACAACCGAAGTCTGCTTCAATCGAATTTTGCGACTTTCGAGTTTGGGCTGCCTTCCGGCGTAATAACCACGACGCAGGAGCGTCGTAATAATTGATAGGGACTCGTGTGTCGCGACCACAAACGGAAATCCTTGCCATGTTCAGCGCCCAAAAACTATAGCCCAGTGCCAACGCATTCGCCGTCGCGTATTGGACTGACTTCCCGATCAGGACACCACTCCAACCGCACCACTCCACCATTCCGGCTGAGCGTCTCACGGTTTTGAATCGTCACTATCCCCCTGGCTTCAGTTGCTGCGTGAAAACGTTCCACCAACTCCGACCGCATCGGCACATTGCCCCAATGGAGTTCGAGTTTCTTACCTACCTGTCTCGGTACGTCACAACGGTCTTCCACCCTTTGAACCAGCGCCGAGGTTCTGCCTACCATGTGGACAACAAACCGTGTCGTTTGTATTTCTGGTAATGTGACCCGTCTTGGCATTGGATACGTCCTGGCGATGTCGTCATGCCCTTGAGGGGTTCGCACGGCGACGACGCCGTCCCCTGACTCTAATGCCAATCCCATCATACGGAGGCCCTGCTCACTTTCAGTTCTTCCCTCCTGCAGCAGCCTGTGGAACTGGGTAGGCGACAATTTCGCGAGCGATACGAGTTTGCGTAACGTTGCCAAAGCCGAGCGTGCCAGATGTTCAGCCGCCTGGCATTCACGAGTCAACTCCAGGTCCAGAGACCAGTCCCGACCATCGTCTAGCAAGGAAATCTGTCCGGAAGACTCAATTTCCAGCACCAGCCAGTCAATGCCAGCCTTAGCATCGGATCGGCGCCGGAAGTGCAGCCGATCAGCTAAATTCAGTG
>JANPKH010000323.1:0-3746 GCA_031425935.1 Gammaproteobacteria bacterium
TACCCTTCGGATTAACAAATGCCAGCAACATTTATGAGATTGATCAATGATATTCTGAATCCGCATTTGGATCACTTCGTTATTGCTTTCATCGATGATATATTGATCTACAGCAAAACAAAAGAGGAACACGAGCAACACATCAGGCAAGTGTTGGAAATATTACGACAACACAAACTGTATGCGAAGGGAAGCAAGAGTGAATTCTATAAGCAGCAAGTGTCGTTTCTCGGATACGAAATAGGTGTAGATGGAATAAGAATGGAAAAAGAGAAAGTGAAGGCTGTATGTGAATGGCCTGCGCCCAAGAATGTGCAAGAAGTGATGGAGTTTGAAGGATTTGCTGGATTTTACCGTCATTTCGTCAAGGATTTTAGTAAGATCATGTCACCACTGACAGATTTGAAACGAAAAGACACCGCATTCGTGTGGGGACCAGCGCAACAAGATGCATTTGCCACTATCAAACAATGCATGAGCAAGGAGCCAGTGCTCATCATTCCCGATCCAACACTGCCGTTCGTGGTGGAGACAGATGCATCAGGATATGCATATGGAGCTTGTTTGCAACAGAACCAGGGAAAAGGACTTCAACCAATCGCATACCTATCCAGAAAAATGATACCAGCAGAAAAGAATTACGCAACACATGAGCAAGAATTGCTAGCAATTGTGAGAGCGTTACAGGAATGGAGACACTATCTGCATGGTGCGCATTTCATGGTGTACTCTGATCATGGCCCTCTAAAATATATGGCAACACAACCTCATCTCACGTCACGTCAAGCAAGATGGAATGAGATATTGAGTGAATTTGATTTTACCATTGAGTACAAACCAGGAAAGAAGAATGTTGTGGCTGATGCTTTGTCCAGACGAAGCGATCACAAGGATGCCGTGGTGAAGGCAGATATGGAATTGAGAGCGGTGACTACATCGACTTATGTGACTTCCATCACAGAGGAAATAGAGCGTGTGTATGAACAGGATCCCGAATACGTCAGGATCATGAATGAATTGAGCAAGGCAGCGGAAGAAGAACTGGAGAGTAAGTATGAGGAGAAAGAGGATGGAGAACCGGCTAGGTCACGCACGATTCGAGAGTTGGGAACGTATCAGGTACGAAATGGAATACTCTACAAGCAGAATAGAATATACATACCCAACAACACAGAAATCAAGAAGAAGATCTTATATGAGTATCACGACACACCAATCGCTGGACATGTTGGAGTAACCAAGACAGTGGAGAATGTATCTCGACAATTCTATTGGCCCAAACTGCATGAAGAAGTGAAACAATATGTGCTCTCATGTTTACCTTGTCAATCCAACAAACCAAGCAATCAGGAACCAATTGGATTGTTACAACCATTACCAATACCCGAGGTGAGATGGGAAGTAGTAAGTATGGATTTCATCACACAACTACCTACAACAAAACACGGCAACGACGCAATCATGATCGTAGTTGATAAGTTGAGTAAGCAAGCTCATTTGATAGCAACCAAGACAGCTGTGTCAGCACCAGAAGTGGCAACATTGTTCTTTCGTGAGGTAGTGCGACATCATGGTGTTCCAAAAAGCATTATTAGTGATCGTGATCCCCGATTTACCTCAACGTTTTGGAAAGCTCTATGGCAACAATTAGGAACCAAATTGCAGATGAGCACTGCATATCATCCTGAAAGTGATGGACAAACAGAAAGAACAAACCGAACAATTGAGGACATGTTGAGAGCATACGTGGATTATCGTCAAGACAATTGGGATGAGTGCTTGACAGCAGCGGAGATTGCGTACAACAACAGTATCCAAGTGTCAACTGGGTTCTCGCCCTATTATTTGAATTATGGTCAACATCCAAACTTACCAATTGTGAATGCGAGTGACCTACAGAGCAACAACCAAACAGTAAGCGAGTTATTGTCCAGCTTGCACAACTCGATTTCCATTGCAAAGAACAATCTGTTGTCAGCACAACAGAGACAAGCATATTATGCAAATCAGCATCGAAGAGAAGTGGTGTTTGAAGTTGGAGATGAAGTGATGTTGTCAACAGTCAATTTTAGAAACATGAATCCAAATCGAACAGTGAAATTGATGCCAAGATACATTGGTCCCTTGAAAATCAAGAAGGTTGTGTCAAGTGTTGCTTATGAATTAGAATTACCCTCAACGTTACGTGTCCACCCAGTCTTTCATGTCAGCAAATTGAAATTATACAGAAATGATGATCGATATGGAAGAGAACAAGTGATGAGACCGGCGCCAGTGTTGGTAGATGGAGAACAGGAATATGAAGTAGAAAAGATATTGGATCGAAGAGAAAGGCGACAGGGAAGAGGAATTCGAGTTGAATATTTAGTGAAATGGCTCGGATATCCTGAGTATGAGTCGACTTGGGAAAGAGAAGGAAACTTAACCAATGCACAACAAATGGTTGAGGAGTTCAATAGCAACGAAAGGAATCAATGAAATCGATGCGCTTAGTCGTCACAATTGAACTGTTCATCGTGAGTTTACGGCTTCTTCAGCCAGAGCCATATATTGACATTCTGATGCGTCATGATTCAATCTATCGATTCCACTTATTAACTCGGTGGCTGAAGGCGCGGTTTATATATCATATGAACACAAACAATATCAGAAATGAAATTTATATTTGTTATTTCTTTTGTTCGAGAATAGAATCAAGTGCCAAAAGACTTATGGACAAAGATCCCCAAAAGTGGGGATCGCGCACATGCGAAAATGACTTCAACACTGAATTACTATCACAATGGCAAACTGTCAACAAGAATTAGATCAGCCGTTCAAGCTTAGTGAATGGCAAACGACTTCTAGGGGGAAGGGATGTAATGATATGATCATTACTTATTCCATTACTCTTTGCCATTGCTCACTGCTGACTCTCGCATTATTACTAAGCAGCTCTTCGCTGCAGATGTTCTCGAACAGCGTGCGCCCAGCTTGCTCCCAGCATGCGTGCCTATTCCGCTTCGATCTTTATTCGTCATTCTTCAAATCGCCATTCTAAGTAAAGATCTCAGTTTAGACTTAAATAACGATTCGCTCATCGTTACATTGGTTTCGACTCCCTAGTTGAGGAGACAGTAGTTAGTTTAGAATAGTACCGGTAGCCACTACTGCGTGCTAAGTTGATCTGCGTGAAGTAGCCACTACTAAGCGCAGAAGCGAAAGAAAAAAGTCGAATAGAAATCAGCAGAATAGAGCAGACATGAGTAGCCCCAATCCAGCAGATACAGTCACCGACACCACCGTCCCCTTGAGCTTCCAGCCTCTATCCCAACTATCACACCTAGTCCAACAGCAGATGCAACAGCAGCAGCAGCAAGCGCAGCAAATACAGCAGCTGTATGAGTTAGTGCAGAAGCAGATGCATAGTCAACCACCAGCAGCGGCCCTTGACTCCAGCGCATCAAATCGCACTCAGTCTCCCGTCGTCAAACCAGCCAAGCCGAGCACATTTAGCGGAGGAAGAAAGAACAACGCTCGCACATGGTTATCGGAAATGGAGCGTTACCTGATTTTTATGAAAGTTCCGGTAAATGAAGTGGTACCATTCGTAGTCACCCACTTCCGAGACGCCGCAAGTGTTTGGTATGATAACATCTGCCAGCAAGACGCATACAAACACGACATACAGAATTGGGATACATTCAAACAGTTGTTTTTAGATAATTTCCAACCAGGGGAAGCATCCAGAACAGCGCGCTCGGTGT
>JANPKH010000324.1:0-4215 GCA_031425935.1 Gammaproteobacteria bacterium
TTGCCCGCTTATGTTTAAGTCGCTTATGTTTAATAAAATGATCATCATTCCAAAAACAAAAGAAGCTGCTGCAGCGCCATAAAAGTAGGGTAAGCGACGGTTTTTTTGGGTTACAGGTGGCTGAAATAAATCTGCCAGGCGCGCGAGGCTATCCATTTTGTCCCACAGTTCTGCCATTTCAAAAAGCACTACGCGGTGCTCATCATTTTGTTGTAGCCATTGTTGTAAGTTTTTTTGTTCGGTTGCAGTAAGTTTGCGATCAAGCTTGGCAATCCAATAACTGGCTTGGTCGTATATTTGCTCTTTGCTAGGGAGCTCAATAATATTATTCATGACTTGCTCCCCTCTTTTACTGAAACATTTGAAGCTATTAGCCCGCTGCTTTCAGCCCCGCGTTTAATTGTAGCCATAAAATAGGTACAACGCTTAATACCCATTGCGATGTGTTTTTCTACGGTATTCTCGCTGATGTCCAAACGCTCAGCGATTTCCTTTTGCGAGTAGCCGTAAACCTTTCTTAAAATAAATGCTTTGCGACATTGGAGTGGTAGAAGTCTTACCGCATCACAAAAATGACCAAATTCCTGATTAGCAGCTACACGGTTAAACGTATCATCTTCGTTACTATTGATATTCGCCAGATCCCAGTCAAAGTCATTGTCTGTGCTAATAGTTAATCGTGTTTCTGCGCGCTTCACATAATCCAAGGCTAAATTTTTGGCCGTTTTTAACATGAAGGAACGTGGATAGCGTATCTCCTCCTGCTTTTCTACCTGACATACGCGTACATAAGTTTCCTGTACGATATCTTCGATTTCTTTGGGCGGCACTATGCGTGAAACTGCGCGTCCTAAAGTGGATTGCAAGGAAATGAATAAGTTGGTTATTTCATTATTAGACATAGTGTTAGCCAAAATAGATGAATTCTCTCTACAACTAGACGAAACAGTTTGTATTTTCCGCTATTCGTTCACCATAAATTATTTCATCAGATTGTGGATGGTAATAACTATTTATATATTTCGTGTTTTATATTTCGTGTTCTCCGCCAAATGCAGCATGCAATGCGGCGATAAAATTTTTCAGCTCCCCCGCCATAATGGCAAAATCAGCATCAAACTGTTCAGCTTTACTTTCCGGGTTACGGTCGTTGGCTTTATCGCTGATGATATCTTCAAATTTTAACCGTTTAATGGCTAGTTGATCGTCTATCACGCAGTTAATGGCTTCTTTCCATGTTATCGCAAGTTTGGTGACGAACATGCCGCTATTGAGATGGCTGAGCATTTCGTTTGCAGTGAGATCCTGCTTTTTGCAGCGAATAACTCGGCCATCCTTACTTGCTTGTAATTCGCATTCTTCCCCTAATTCAAATTCGGCGGGTAAGTTTCCACTTTGCAGCCAGTGTGTCATTACTTGCGTGGGAAGATTTTTGGCAGTAATGGGTATGCAACGTAAACTTCCGAGTGCCTCACGTAATTTGCTTAGCAAATCTTCTGCACGTTTTGCCGACGAGGCATTCACGATAATTAAATTTTCTTGCGGCGCGATGTAGGCAAAATCCATGGAAGATTTTGCAAAGGCTTTTGGCAGCATTGAAAAAATAATTTCATCTTTTAATGTTTGGCGTTCTTTGCGGCCAACATTGCGTGATTCCGCTTCGCTAATAGCGAGTGCTTTTTCTTCTAGCTGTTCGTTAATAACGGATGATGGCAGAATTTTTTCCTGCTTTTTAGCGCAGATCATTACATAGCCATTAGTAGCGTGAAAGTATTCACTACCGTGTCGGCCGAGCGGTGGTACAAAGCCATAACGTAGAGTGTCCAAGCTGCCGCATGGATTAAAACAAAATGCTTCCAGTGCAGTGTTGAGTTCGTCGGTGGTGTGTGACCATTGTTCGGTGAGGCGGTACAGGCGCAGGTTTTTAAACCACATTTTATTTCAATCCAAAAAATAATCGCGACACAGATTTTGTAATCTGGTCGCGATAAATAAAAAAATCAAAGTATTTTAATTGATTAGTATTGGCGATTGCATACGAAAGGAGTAAAACAATTAACCCACGATATCAAGCAATTCCACTTCAAAAACCAACGCTGCAAATGGTGCAATACTTGCACCTGCGCCGCGCTCGCCGTAAGCGAGATTGTGTGGAATATACAAGCGCCATTTAGAGCCAACAGGCATTAATTGCAGCGCTTCAGTCCAACCGGCAATCACTCCATTGACCGGGAAGTCGATTGGTTGGCCACGAGTTACGGAGCTGTCGAAAACAGTGCCGTCGATAAGTGTGCCGTGATAGTGAGTTTTTACTTTTGAGGTGGCAGTTGGGATTGCGCCAGAACCTTGAGCAATCACTTCGTATTGCAAGCCTGAAGCCGTAACGGTAATGCCGTCTTTTTTAGCATTTGCGGCCAAGAACAGCTCACCTTCTTTAGCTTGCATGCCAGCTTGAGCCTCTTGTTTTGCTTGCATTTGGGTGCCGATGATACGAAATGCTTCTTCTAATTCGGCGCGAGCAACACGGCTTTCTTTGCCAGTGAGCGCATCAATAACGCCTTGAGCAACGGCTTGCGCATCTACGCCATCAAAAGGGTTAGATGCTAATTGTTCGCCCATTTGGCGACCAACACCGTAGCTAACGCGCAGCTCAGTAGTGGTATAAGGTTTTGACATAATTTGCTCAGACATGAATATTCTCTGGGAGTGGTTAAAATGGTCGCGCAGTCTAGCAGATTGATGTTATTAAATTCGAGTTCGCTCTCGCTTTGAGTTTCCATTTGATCCCAATACGTCGACTTCACGAATAAAAATTCCCCAGAAAGCAATAAACATTGCGGCTATCACCGGCCCTATAACAAAGCCATTGACACCAAATAGACTGATACCCCCTAAGGTGGAAAGTAATACGACATAGTCAGGTAATTGCGTATCGCGGCCAACCAAAATTGGTCGTAAAACGTTGTCGAGCATGCCGATTACACCAGCACCTATGCCGGTTAAAATGAGCGCAGAAGTTGTATCACCGGTAGCCGCGAGGTAAAGCGCAATAGGAGCCCAAACCAACGCGGAGCCTACTGCGGGAATCAGTGAAAACATTGCCATCAGTGCGCCGAAAAGCATCGCCCCGTGAACGTCCAGCGCCCACAATGTAATGCCACCGATACTGCCTTGCAGTAAAGCAATCACGATATTGCCTTTAATAGTAGCGCGGATGACTTCAGCAAATACGGTAAACAAACTGCGTTCCCGAGCATCACCCAGCGGCAGAGCGAGCACCATTAAATCCACTAATTTGTCGCCGTCACGCAGCATGAAAAAAGTGATGTAGAGCATAATTGCGAAGCTAACAACAAAGGCAAACGCATTTTGACCTATTGCGAGCGTCTGCATTGCTAGAACTTTGCCGCTGGTCGTAATTGCAGCGATAGCATCAGTTTTGATCCGGCCTAGATCAAGGCCAACTTTGTCTAATAGCGAATTTAGCATGGGGAAACCCTTGCCTATGGACTCTATATATTGAGTGGGATTAATTTTGCCAGATTGGAGGTTTTCATAAACCATAATTCCTTCGTCAACCACAGAGTTAATAACAAATATTACCGGCAGAATAACAACAATTATACATAACAATAATGTAGTGAATGCCGCAAGGTTAGGTCTATTAGGCCACCGGCCCAGCAAGTTTTGTTGAACCGGGTGGAAAATAATAGAGATAGCACACGCCCAAAAAATAGCGCCAAAAAAAGGTTTTAATATCCAGAGAAACCCGCAGGATACGAGCACTAAAAATATTAAAAATGTACGAGTTTCTAGTTTTTCATGCATAAGAATTCCTACGAGTAAGTGTGAGACTTTTTGCGTTGTTTATGGTGCCAGCAATAGATGGACTATACGGCAGCCAAGCTTGCGAGTCATCTGTCTGTGTTATGCTCAGCTGGTATTGGCTTAGTTAAGATATATAAACTTATGATTCAATTTTGCTTTTGTCTTATTTTGTTCATAGCTACTTGTATTGGTACTTTTGCACGTGCGGAAGTAAGTTATTATGTTGTCGAGGTTCAAGTTGTTGCCCCTGAACGTAGGGGAGAATATGTGCCAGCCTTGCTTAATATGATATTAACCGCCAGCAAGGCGCCTAATGAAGTTATCGATATATTATTATCCGACCATATGTTTTCGCAAGCTCGCTGGATTGCAGAAGTACAAAAGCAA
>JANPKH010000325.1:0-10598 GCA_031425935.1 Gammaproteobacteria bacterium
CTTGTCTTTTCAGAGTAAAACATTATTATACGCGCCTCTTAATTAGGTCTGCCTAGTTCGGTATTTTGTTAAGTCCTTTGGGTCGTTAGCTCAGTCGGTAGAGCAGTTGGCTTTTAACCAATTGGTCGCAGGTTCGAATCCCGCACGACCCACCATCATTAAAGAGGATGCCAATCGGTGTCCTCTTTTTGTTTGTGCATTACTTTACGCTTGCAATTGGTTTAAAGTCGATTCTTATTACTAATGTTTTATGGCGATGTATGGGGTGATGTCATGTCAGAATTTCTTAATCTTGCTGTGCGTGAAAATTCATCCGCACAGGATCTCGTTAAGCAACATTTAGCACGTACGTGGAGCGCCCCGCAATACACTCCTGCGCAAGAAGCAGATTATAAAGAACAGATAGTGGCCCAGCTTGAAAAACACAATGCTGTTTTAGTTGCGCATTACTACACCGACCCCCTGATACAAGCTTTAGCTGAAGAAACAGGTGGTTGTGTAGCAGATTCATTAGAAATGGCACGTTTTGGAAAACACCACAAAGCAGATACCTTAGTGGTCGCCGGCGTTAAATTTATGGGTGAGACTGCAAAAATTCTTACTCCTGAAAAGCGTGTTTTAATGCCCACATTGGAAGCAACGTGCTCTTTGGATTTGGGGTGCCCTATTGATGAGTTTTCAGCTTTTTGCGATCAACATCCTGATCGCACGGTAGTCGTTTATGCAAATACTTCTGCTGCTGTCAAAGCTCGCGCCGACTGGGTAGTAACCTCCAGTATTGCACTCGATGTAGTCGATTACCTCGATCGCCAAGGTAAAAAAATTCTTTGGGCGCCAGATAAGCATCTGGGTGGCTATGTACAACAAAAGACCGGGGCTGATGTGCTGCTATGGGACGGGGCTTGTATTGTTCATGAAGAATTTAAAGCGAAAGGCGTAGAAGATTTAAAAATTCTTTATCCGAATGCAGCGGTTTTGGTTCACCCAGAGTCACCCAAGGCAGTCGTTGCACTGGCAGATGTAGTAGGTTCTACCACACAGCTAATCAAGGCTGCTCAAGCATTGCCTAACAATGAGTTTATTGTTGCCACCGACCAAGGTATTTTTTACAAAATGCAGCAATTGAGTCCCACCAAAATATTCCATATTGCGCCCACGGCAGGTAGTGGGGCGACGTGTCGTTCCTGCGCAAATTGTCCTTGGATGGCGATGAATGTATTGGATAACCTGGCTAATGTTTTCACTCGCGATGATAACGAAATTCACGTTGAGTTGAGCTTAGCCAAGCGCGCGATGATCCCCTTGCAGCGAATGTTGGATTTTAAAGCCTGAGAAAAAAATCATAAGGCGGGAAAAGATTTAAACCAAGAAGAATAAATTTTTATAAATCATCGTTGTAGGTGTTTTACTTGTCTAGCTGCGTCTCACTCAGTACCATTGCGGCTTTGATGAAAGTTTTTGGCTTTTCGTCGCTTTATTATCGTTATAACCACCGCTTATGGAGCCCCGAATGATTCAAGGTAGTATGGTCGCCCTGATAACACCCATGAACACTGATAACTCACTGGATTGGGTAAACTTGCACAAGTTGGTTGACTGGCACCTGGAGCAGGGCACACACGCTATTGTTGTTGTGGGCACCACGGGTGAATCCGCTACGTTAAATGTTGCTGAGCATCTTGAGGTAGTGAAAAAAGTTGTGGATCAGGTGAATGGCCGTATTCCTGTGATTGCAGGTACTGGCGCAAATTCAACTTCAGAAGCTGTGGAGTTAACCCAGGCGGCTAAAGATGCGGGTGTTGATGCCTGTCTGTTGGTGACGCCTTACTACAACAAACCTACGCAAGAAGGTCTGTTTTTACATCATCAACATATCGCCCAAGCTGTAGCAATCCCACAAATACTGTACAACGTTCCTGGTCGTACTGGCGTGGATATGAAAACTGAAACCGCTCTGCGTTTGGCGCGGGTGCCCAATATTGTCGGCATCAAAGAAGCCACGGGTGATCTGGTGCGTGCAAAAGCTCTTATTGAACAGGCACCCTCCAGCTTTGCGATTCTTTCAGGCGATGATGCAACTGCTGTAGAGTTAATTTTATTAGGTGGCAAAGGCGATATTTCTGTTACGGCTAATGTTGTTCCTAATCAAATTGCTCGCATGTGCGAATTCGCGTTGGATGGTTATTCGGACGCGGCTCGTGCTATCAATGCACGCTTGTTGCCGTTACATGATGCGATGTTTGTTGAATCTAATCCTATCCCTGTGAAATGGGCTGTTGCGCAATTAGGCTTAATTAAGTCGGGGATACGTTTGCCCCTAACATCGCTTTCCGAGCAATATCATGCGCAAGTACAAGCCGCTATGGCGATGGCCCAACGTTAAGCTGATATCAACTGTAGCGAATAGTTTCTTCCATAATTTTCATTGGGTTTCATTCTTTGACACGCCTCGCCGAACTTCCTGCCAGCGGCTGAGTCTAGAAGCAACTTGGCAAATTATGAAATATTTGCTTTACGCTGCCATTGCTTACTGCATCTTGCGCGGGTTGAAAGACAGATATGAATAAGCAAGGGTTCAGCTTAAAAATAGTTGGTCTTAATTTTAGATAGTTGGTCTTATTTGGATAGTTGGTTTTATTTTAGATAGTCGGTCTTATTCTTAGAGAATTTTCATGAATTTAACAAAACTGCTTTTAAATACCGGCGTGCGTTACAGCTGTTTAGCGTGTGTAAGTTTTACTATGTCGGGCTGCGGCATATTTTTTGGTGAAGAAGGAGTTTTTCGCAGCCGGGAATATGATTATCTTAAGTCCGATAATGTTGCGCCACTGATATTACCTGAGGGGGTTAATAAGGATGCGTTGAGCGAGTTATATCCCATTCCAGCGATAAGTGCGGCAGATTTTGGTTATGACGCGAATGCCACTGAATATGATGTTCCGCGGCCAATGCCACTCTCAGCAAATATGTTGCAAGACAACATTAAAATCCAACGTGTCGGCGAGAACGCGTGGATATTAGTGAACGCGGCGCCTGGCGAGCTCTGGCCTCGTGTACGTAACTTTTTGAATGCTAATGATTTGAAGGTATCTCGTGCTGATCTTAAACAAGGAGTTATAGAAACAGATTGGCTGCAGTTTAAAACAGATTTAAATAGTCAGGACAAATATCGTTTACAAATAGATCAAGGTGTTCAGCCTGAAACTAGTGAGATTCATATTACTCACGTTAATGTTGCAAGTGCTGTAAAACCTAGCGTAGATCCAGAATGGCCTACAAAATCTATGAATCCTGAGCGCGAAAAATGGCTATTGGATGAATTGTCAGCAACTTTAGCGAGCGATCAAACGGAGGGTGGTACCTCAATGTTGGCGCAAGGTATAGGTGTGGCCGCTAAGGCTAACTTAGGTATGTTCAAAAATGAATCTATTATGACTTTGAAGTTGGATAAAACACGCGCTATGGCGACCGTGTCTTATGCCGCTAAGCACGATGGTTTCCAGCTTTATGAATCAGACGCAAATCTGGGGTTGTTCTACGTTTATTATGAAAATGCTCAAGATGCCAAACCCGGTTGGTTTAGGCGTTTTTTCCGTATAGGTTTAAATCCAAAACCAGAAACATCACCTTATTCATTGGCACAGATCAGTGCAAATATGCTTCAAGGCGATGCCTTTGAGAATGCAGGGTATTCAATTCGCGATGATGAAAAGGAGCTAGAAGATGCGCCTGGTTATTTAATTGTTGTGACGGGTCAGGAAGGTAATTACATGATTCGTGCGCGCGACCCGTATGGAAAGCGTTTGAAGGCGCGAGAAGCTAGAGAATTATTGACTGTCTTGCGTAAGAATTTGATCTAGGTGGCGACGCTATTGCGCTTTGCTTCACTTGGGAGCGGCAGTCGTGGCAACTCTACTTTGGTCGAGTGGGCCGAAGGCTCACTGCTGATTGATTGCGGTTTTAGTGTTAAAGAAACTGAATTGCGCTTATTGCGTTTGGGTAAGGCGGCAACCGAGTTAACCGCTATTTTAGTCACCCATGAGCATTCAGATCATATTAAGGGCGTGGCGGCTTTGGCGCGTCGTCACAAGATCCCTGTTTACATAACTCCCGGAACTTACCACAGTCGAGATATGGGTGAGTTGCCTGAATTAAATCTTATTCATGCTTATACTCCGTTTGTGGTTAGCGGGTTAAAAGTCATACCCGTTGCAGTACCACATGATGCCCGCGAGCCAGCACAATTTGTGTTTGAATACAGTGGGTTGCGCTTGGGGGTGCTCACTGATTTGGGTAGTATTACGCCTCATGTCGAAGCTAGTTACCAAGCGTGTGATGCACTTGTGTTGGAGGCTAACCATGATCCATTCATGCTTGCGTCGGGTAGTTATCCTGCGTCGTTGAAGCAGCGTGTGGGAGGGCAGTGGGGACATTTAAGTAATCAGCAGGCCGCTGGTTTTTTGCGGCGTTTAAATACTCAACAGTTGCAACATCTTGTAGTGGCGCATATTAGCCAAAAAAATAATTCGTTAGATTTAGCACGGGCAGCTTTGTCACCAGTGACCCAACAAGTAAAACAAGTCACTTACGCTTGCCAGGAACAAGGCTTTGATTGGTTGGTGGTGGTGTAACGTATTTAATTTGAAACCCATGAAGTTTTATTTCAAAAGTCGACTAGTATTAATTTCAATATAAGTGAGTAATAAAATGGAAAAGCGTGAAGAGCTCTACGCCGGAAAAGCGAAATCTATTTATAAGACAGATGATCCTGATCGTTTGATTATGTTATTCCGCAACGATACCTCTGCCTTTGACGGCAAACGAATCGAACAGCTGGAACGAAAAGGTATGGTTAATAATAAATTTAACGCCTTTATCATGACCAAGCTACAAGCGGCAGGTATTCCTACGCACTTTGAAAAGTTACTCTCTGACACTGAAGTGTTGGTGAAAAAAATGGACATGATTCCCGTTGAATGTGTAATACGTAATCTAGCTGCGGGTTCTCTTGTGCGTCGCTTGGGGGTGCAAGAAGGTTTAGAGTTATCGCCACCGACGTTTGAATTGTTTTTAAAAAATGATGCTTTGGGTGACCCAATGATCAATGAATCGCATGTTGAAACTTTTGGTTGGGCTAAGCCTGCACATTTAGCTCGTATGAAAGAGTTAACCTACAATATCAATGTGATTCTCAAAGAGTTATTTGCTACCGGCAATATGTTACTGGTGGACTTCAAGGTTGAGTTCGGCTTACATAAAGGCGAAGTTATTCTAGGTGATGAGTTTTCTCCCGATGGTTGTCGTTTGTGGGATAAAGATACACGTGAAAAATTAGATAAAGATCGTTTCCGTCAAAATTTAGGTAACGTCATTGAATCTTATGAAATGGTGGGCAATCGATTAGGTTTAACGTTTTAATTTTGAGCAGGTGAGAGCCTGCTTTTATTTTTAAATGTACGCAATAAAACTCAAATAACGATTTCAATTAATAGTGTGGCAATTAAAACTGTGGAGAGTGTCATGATAGAAAGACGTCGGTTTGATCGTACTACAACCTCAGTTCGCGTCGAAATGAGCAATCCAAGTTTCGGCACAATAATTGGGTTCGCAAAAGACGTTTCAGATGGTGGCGCTTTAGTGCAGATTGAAAATCAACCTAGTTTGCCGATTGGTACAGAAGTTTCGGTGTTATTTAAAAAGTCCATTGGTCCGATTAATCTTGAGCCCGTGAAAATGAAAGTAATGCACCAATTCAAAAATACTATTGGTCTCATGTTCGTGCGCTAGCGAACTGTCGCATCCTTTTTAAATCCTTATCCTGCATTGTTGCGGCAATATTATTGCTAAGTCCCCTGTATTAAAGTTTTTAACCAACTGTTTAATATCACCGCAGGCAAGATTGGCGTTCTCAGAAATGTCCAATTCTTTCAATTGTAATAAATGCAAAAGTGGTTCAGCGTTGGTTAAGTTATTTTTACGCAAAATCAGTACCTTCAGTTGTGTTAGGTTAGTAAGTTGAGGTACGTTGACTAAAGCATTTTCGCTCAAATTTAATTGTTCAATGGCAGAGAATTTTTCCAAGCCTGCAAGGCGGGTAATGCCAGCGTGGCTGCAGTTTAGTTCTTTTAATTCTTCTGCTTTGGTAATTTTTTTATCAATAATTGTTTGCTCTACGCAATTACGTAAATTCTCATCAACAATTGTAAATGCTTTAAATAAAGTGGGTGGTGTATAAACCACGTTATCATTAACTTTAATAGAGTAGTTTTTGCAGGCAACTAAATTTGCGATGATGATTAGAGCACAAAAATTACCAAGGGATTTGCTGTACATATAGAGTTTGCCTATAGTGGTGCTTCTTATGAAGTGCGGCTATTCTCTCAGGCCCACCGTGTAAAGCCAACTCGTTTTTGCAATGTATTTTTTAAGTATATGGTTTATTAAATAGTTTTTTCCCGTCGTCTAATAAGAGGTTTTTATGAATAAATTTATTATATTATTGTGTGCTATTTGTTTTGTGGGTTGTGAAAGTGTTGATCCCTATACGGGTGAGAAAAAAACAAGTAACACTGGTAAGGGCGCAGGCATTGGGGCCGTTGCCGGTGCAGTCTTGGGTGCTGCCGCATCCAGTAAAAAAGATCGCACCCGCGGTGCGTTAACCGGCGCTGTGGTGGGTGGTGCTATTGGTGGTGGGGTTGGTAAATATATGGACAATCAGGAAACAAAAATGCGCCAACGTTTGCAAGGTACCGGCGTACAAGTGCAACGCGATGGCAATAATTTAAATCTCATCATGCCTGGCAATATCACTTTCGCGAGTAATCGCGCTGAAATTCGCTCGGATTTTTATGATGTGCTGGGCTCGGTGGTATTAGTGCTTAAGGAATTCGATAAAACGCATGTGCAAGTAAGTGGCCATACTGATTCAACGGGTTCTGACAGCATTAATCAGCAGCTCAGCGAAGATCGTGCGAATAGTGTGCGGATGTATTTAGTCAATCAAAAAATCGGCTCCAGCCGTGTACAGGCAAATGGCTATGGCTCACGTAGTCCTATTGCTTCAAATAACACTGAAGAAGGCCGTCAACAGAACCGTCGAGTTGAAATACAATTAACACCAATAGAGTAATTTTTAGGAGTTGGATTTTAATAGAACAGTAAAGTAATTTACTTAAATGCAAGGCGAAGTTAAACATCTTCGCCTTGCATTGCTCCCTGAAAATGTTGATAATGCGCGCCTCTTGCGAGGTGTTCAAACTCTGCAAGCCTCTATGGTGATCTAACCGGTCCCCTCGCAATAGCGACCTGTGAACTCCGCCAGGCCCGGAAGGGAGCAACGGTAGCAGTAAGTTATGTGCCGGGGTGTGGCTGGTTAGGTTGCCTCCAATCGGTGAGACCGCTTTAATTTTTATCTTTCTAGTTTTTACGCTTTCCCCATTTTTTGTTTCCATCTCAAGCCATTTTGTTCGTGTTTATTTTGTGCTGTCCTCGCTATAATTACGCTCAATTTTTCTGAATTCATAGAGTAAATAACGGCATGAGTTATCAGGTTTTGGCGCGCAAATGGCGCCCGCGCATTTTCCGTGAAATGGTTGGGCAAGAGCATGTGTTGCAAGCGCTCATTAATGCGCTCGATCATAATCGTTTACATCATGCCTATTTGTTTACCGGTACTCGCGGCGTAGGTAAAACCACGATTGCAAGAATTCTTGCCAAGTGCCTTAATTGTGAAACCGGTGTTAGCTCGGAACCTTGTGGCCAGTGTTCTGCCTGTCGTGAAATTGCTGAAGGACGTTTTGTAGACTTAATTGAGGTGGATGCTGCTTCACGCACCAAGGTGGAGGATACCCGTGATTTGTTGGAAAATGTCCAATACCTGCCAACGCGTGGTCGCTACAAAGTTTATCTTATTGACGAAGTCCATATGCTTTCCAACAGTAGTTTTAATGCTCTGTTAAAAACTTTGGAAGAGCCGCCACCGCACGTTAAATTTTTGCTCGCAACCACCGATCCGCAAAAATTACCCATGACTATTTTGTCGCGCTGTTTGCAATTTAATTTAAAAAATATGAACCCTGAGCGTATCGTTGGGCACCTCAAATATGTGCTTGGGCAAGAAGTAATTCCGTTTGAAGAAAATGCGCTCTGGCAATTAGGTCGCGCTGCGGATGGCAGTATGCGCGATGCATTAAGCCTCACAGATCAGGCGATTTCTTACGGCTCAGGCAAAATCACTGAAGTAGAAGTTGCCACTATGCTGGGTACTTTGGATCAAGCTGCAGTGTATGAAATTGTTAGTGCTTTAGCATTTTTGGACGGTAAAGCGGTGTTAAGTGCTGTACAAAAAATGTCTGAACATGCCCCGGATTACAGTAACGCATTGGCTGAGATGTTGTCGATGTTGCATCGTATTGCCATTGCCCAGGCGCTGCCAGAAGCAGTGGACAATAGTCACGGCGATAAAGAGCAAATTATGCAACTTGCGCAACAGCTTCCAGCGGAAGATGTACAACTTTTTTATCAAACAGCATTGCTAGGTCGTCGCGATTTACCACTGGCACCCGACTCTCGTTCGGGTTTTGAGATGGTGTTATTGCGCATGCTCGCTTTCAAGCCGCAAGGCGTAATGGATGTGCCCACACAAGCTTTACCTCAATCACAGGCAAAAGTTGCTGTTGCTCAAACACCTACAATAGCTTCAATCCCAGCGCAACAATCTACGGGTAAAGAATCTGATGAGCGTCGTGCAGAGCACGCAGCAGAAGTTGATGTAACCTCTATAGGTGAGCCGTCTCAAAAAAAAATAACTGAGCCGTCTCACAAAAAAATAGCTGAAACATTGCCGTTTGATGCGCCTTACGATAATGCACCTGACAACTTGGGTGAGGATTATAATTTGGGTGAGGATTACATTATTAGTAACTCGGATACTGACAGCGAAGAATACATAGCAGCGCCAGCTTATTTTGATGTCAGCGAAAAAATTGATATTGAAATTGAGCATAAGCCAGTTATGTTGAATGAGGTGGTTACACCAAAAAAGTTTGAAGCGGCCACGGCAATATTTGCCGAAGCCGCGTTGCAGGTTGTAGATGCGATTAACATTGAAAATAATTCTGATCTCCCTAAAAGTCCTGAACCGCTTGCGCTGTCAGAGCTGCTATTACCTCCGTCATCTGTAAAAAAGATATCCTACGAAAAAGCAGCCCCACAAGATTGGCCAATGATTTACGTAGGTTTAGGTGTTAGCGGAATTTTGCAAAGCACAATAGCGAATTGTCAGTGGGTAGAACGGCAGGACAATGAGTTTAGTTTTATCGTGGATGAAAATAATAGTACGCTTTATGATCCTAGTCATCAAAAACGGTTAGAAAATTTACTAAGCGATTATTTTAATGAATCGATACAGGTAAAAATTCAGCTTGGAAAAGTAACAGTAGAAACTCCAGCGATGATTGCGCTGCGCCATAAACAAGAGCGCCAAGCAAATGCAGTTACGGCAATAAAAAATGATCCTATTGTGCTGCAACTCATTGCACAATTTGGCGCGACTTTGCGTGAAGACACAATTCAACCCACCTAAATTTATAATTTCTTTGAGAAATAAATACTAATGTTCAGCCCTCTTATCGACGAACTCATGTCTTCTTTGCGCTGCTTACCTGGTGTTGGCCCTAAATCTGCGCAGCGTATGGCGTTGTATTTATTGGAGCGTGACCGTGAGGGAGCGCAGCGTTTGGCCCAAGGATTACTTAAGGCTGTTGAGCGCGTTGGTCGTTGCGAACGCTGTCGTACATTGACCGAACAAAAACTCTGTGGCATTTGCACTAACGCGCGTCGAGAAGATTTTTTGTTGTGTGTTGTTGAAACTCCAGCCGATGTATTGGCAATAGAACAGTCGGGAACTTATCAAGGAAAGTATTTTGTATTACTTGGTCATTTATCACCTATTGATGGTATTGGCCCTGAAGATATAGGGATAGATCAACTTATTAATTTATTGCATCAGGAGCCTATAACAGAAGTAATTCTTGCGACGAATCCTACCGTTGAAGGCGAGGCTACCGCGTTTTATATAAGTGAGCGAGCTAAGCATTTAAATGTAACTGTGTCGCGTATAGCGCATGGCGTACCACTGGGTGGTGAGTTGGAATTTATCGACGGTGGAACACTATCGCACGCTTTTGCCAGCCGAAGAGCTTTCTAGATTTTATTCACATTTATTTTTCGCCTCTTTGATATTAATTAATTTATGCAAATTTCTACTGACCCAATTTGGATTACGCAAAATAATGAATTGTTGGAGTTGTGCCAGCGTTTGGGTCAACAAGCAGCGATTGCGGTGGATACTGAATTCATGCGCAGCGATACTTTTTATCCTATCGCGGGTTTAATTCAGATTGGCGATGGCACTCAATGTTATTTAATTGATCCCCTAACTATTACTGACTTTTCTCCGTTACGTGAATTATTTCAAAATGAAGCCGTCACTAAGGTACTGCATTCTTGTTCGGAAGATATTGAAGTATTTGCATGTTTACTTGACGTAGTGCCATCACCTATCTTTGATACACAAATTGCA
Source organism: Gammaproteobacteria bacterium (assembly GCA_031425935.1). GTDB lineage: Bacteria > Pseudomonadota > Gammaproteobacteria > Pseudomonadales > Cellvibrionaceae > Cellvibrio. The sequence continues at coordinate 10,583 of JANPKH010000325.1, forward strand.
GCTGCATTTGCGGGCT
>JANPKH010000326.1:0-4402 GCA_031425935.1 Gammaproteobacteria bacterium
CAAATCACCTTGAGTGTTGAGAGCAGCAGCGAAGATGCCCGCATCATAGTGACCGACACCGGCAGCGGTATCGATGCTTCGCTTTTGCCCCACATATTTGATTTGTTCACCCAAGGGTCCCGCGGGCTCGACCGCACCCAGGGTGGGTTGGGAATTGGCCTGGCGCTCGTAAAAGCAATCGTGGGCCTTCACCATGGCGAGGTATATGCATCTAGTGAAGGTTTAGGGAAGGGCAGTACTTTTACAATATCTATTCCGCGAACCCGGCAAGAGCGTCGCTTACCGCAGCAAAAGGCAGCCTTGGATAGTGAAGAAAGCCATTTGTCCATTCTGCTGGTTGATGACAACGTCGATGCCGCCGAGTCGCTTTCAATGTTGTTAAGTGCAGTCGGCCATAAGGTGCTAGTTGCAGCAAACGCAACAGATGCCATTAATATGGTGGAGCAGGAACACATTGATATTTTTTTACTTGATATCGGCTTGCCCGACATAAATGGTTATGATTTAGCGAAGACTTTGCGGCGCCACCCTGCATTGGCAAATAAAACCTACGTTTCCTTGACGGGATACGGGCAACCGCAAGATCGACGACTTTCTGAAGAAGCTGGATTTGCGCATCATTTAATTAAGCCGGTGAATCATCAGCTTTTACTCAAAGTGCTCGCTGGGGTTAAGCCTATATCTGCAAGTGTTTTATGAGCTGTTTGACCAAAAAATATCATGCAAGGCATAAGTAAAAAAGCTCCAGCGAAAACGCTGAAGCTTTTTTTGTTAACTTACTAAATTGGTACCGTTATTTTTACTGTACCGCTAGCTTATTTCTTTGGGCTTTTTTCACGAGCATTGCCGTGCCCGCTTTTCACATTACTTGCTTTCCCGGGTTCAGTTTTACCACCGGATTTTTTACTTTTATCTTCTGGATGCTGACTCATAATAAAATCCTCACAAGATTCAAAATAGTACGTTTACATCTTATGTAAACACTTAACGTTTAGGCTTTTCGTAATTACATGGCCTAAGCCGTGTATTGAATTTTGGACGGATATGTTCAGCGAATCAGTGCGATAACTAACACTCATGTTTGTACAAAAAAGACGGAAATTATTGACCTGAGCTCATCAATTTCGAAGGAGATTAATGTAGTGATGCCCCAACAATTGGGAGCAACGTAACTCGTATTGCTCGTTATTCGAATAAATCCAATTGGTGAAAAACGTTTTCCTCGCGCAAATCAACGAAGCTTACTCCGACGCCCAGCAGTCGCACCGCCAATTTCTTCCGCGCATGCGCTTCTATACACAATTCCTTAAGCCCTTCGAGTGACACAGAAGCGGCACTGCGCTCGATGGTGGTTACGGTGAAATCAAAAAACTTGATTTTTACAAATAATTTTACGATTTTGTAATCATCATCAACTCGCCGCAATCTAATTGTTAGTTGTTGAACAAGTTGTGGCAATTCATTCAAACATTGATCTACCGTTGTTAAGTCCCGGTTGAATGTATTCTCAACACTTAAAGACTTGCGTCTTCTCCCGACTTCAACAACTCTGTCGTCTATGCCTCTGCTCAAGTTATATAGGCGTGAACCCATTTGGCCGAAGCGTTGTGATAATTCGAAAATGGAATAGTTTTGAATATCCTCACAGGTGAAAATATTCAGTCCGGCCAATTTGGCGGCCATGGCTTTGCCAACACCATAAATTTTTTTAACCGGTAATTTAACGATAAATGCATCAACGTCGTTGGGTTTTATTACAAACTGGCCGTTTGGTTTATTCCAATCGCTCGCAATTTTTGCTAGAAATTTATTCGGTGCAATTCCTGCTGAAACAGTGATGCCTAGCTCCGTACTAATTCGCTCACGAATTTCTTTCGCGATAAGTGTTGCGCTTCCGCGATGTAAGTCGGATTCACTAACATCGAGAAATGCTTCGTCAAGCGAGAGGGGTTCGACCAATTCGGTATAGTCGTAAAAGATGTGGTGCATTTGTTGCGACACTTCTTTGTAAACTTCCATTCGACCAGGTAAGAGTATTAGGTCTGGACAAAGGCGCTTTGCTGTTGACGATGCCATCGCTGAATGGATACCAAATTTTCGCGCTTCATAGTTGCACGTCGAAATAACTCCCCGGCGATCCGAACTGCCACCTACAGCAATTGGACGACCACGTAACGACGGATCATCCCTCATCTCAACTGATGCATAAAAACAATCTGCGTCACAATGAATAATTTTTCGCATGGAAATTAACTGTGGTTTCCCAAGCGTCCTTCTGCGAGCTTTTTCTGCTTTAATTTGTGCCCAACATTAACAATCGCAGCTATCGCCGGTTGCAATTCACGCCCTAATTCCGTCAGCGAGTATTCAACAGTAGGCGGTGATGTATCCATGACCCGGCGATAAACAACGCCTATCTCTTCCATTTCTTTCAAGCGCGCAGAAAGAACTTTTGCTGAAACGCCTTTTATATCTGCCTTCAATTCACTGAACCGCCGAGGATTCTCCATCAAAAACCAGATGACGTGAGGTGACCATGTACCACGAATAAATTTCATACAGCCCGACAACGGACATTCCGCGGGCGGCGGCTCCACTTTACTTTTGCGCATTTTTACCATAAAAACTTCCTGATATTGTTTGGTTGCCGTTCCAGCTACTGCTCGGTTTCAAAGTTACTGTTTGGTTTTAAAGTTACTGTTTGGATTTAAGGTAACTAAATGGTAACCCAATTATTTGCGTTACCACCAGTTATGAGGTTACAAAATGTAACTTTACTACATATAGTAAGCACCCTACAGCCTGTGATAAGCAGCGTGTAACAAGCATAGTGAACAAAAACAGTTAAAGGAGGGGAGGCAACATGTGGTCGCAAACAGCCATAGCTCGTAGGTTAGGTATTGAATATCCGATTATTCAGGGCCCATTTGGTGGTGGCTTGTCTTCGTCACAATTGACGGTCGCAGTGTCAGAGGCTGGAGGCATGGGGTCCTTTGGAATACATCATTTAAGCCCCGCGGATATTGGTGAACTCGGACGCGTTTTACACGCGCAAACCCGAAAACCCTTTACTTTGAATCTGTGGGTGTCGAATCAGGATGAAGGCGTGGCCTCACTAACACCAGCTGAATACAAACGCGCTATTGAGATGTTTCAACCCTATTATCAAGAGCTCGGTCTTGAGCCGCCGTCACAACCTGCACGCTTTGGTTATTCGTTCGAAGAACAAATTGAAGCAGTACTTGAAGTTAAACCCGCTGCTTTTAGTTTTGTTTACGGAATTCCATCGAAAAATATTTTAGAAGAATGTCGCCGCCGTAACATTGTAACGATTGGCACTATTACTACCATTGACGAAGCCGTCGCAATGGAGAATGCAGGCGTGGATTTAATCGTAGCTACCGGTTTTGAAGCAGGAGGACATCGTGTTTCGTTCTTACGATCATCTGAAGAATCATTGACTGGTACGTTCGCATTAATTCCAACAGTTACTGCAAATGTCAAAATTCCGGTGATTGCTGCTGGTGGTATTGCTAACGCAAAAGGTATTGCGGCAGCCATGATATTAGGCGCGCAAGGAGTACAAATCGGTACGGCTTTTTTAGCGTGCAACGAATCCAACGCGAGTGACACTCACAGAACAAAATTATTCAGCGATGATGCCAAATACACAGCACTGACTCGCGCTTTCAGCGGGCGGCTTGCGCGCGGAATTAAAAATAATTTTACGGATGAGTGGCAATCGAAAAATTTTCAACCATTGCCATATCCTATTCAAAGCTGGTTCACCAATAGCTTCAAATCCGCTGCGATTAAACAGCGTCGCCCCGAGATGATGTCGCTATGGGCTAGCCAAGTTACACCACTGCTAAAACACCGACACGCAAAAGAATTATTTGATGAATTAGTGCAAGAAACAAATGGTATTTTTAACGGGATGAATAATATCCATACATAAGTTTTCATAAACTGGCTGTTCAAAAATAACTGGCCAAAAAATTGATTGTTCAAACTAAGTGTATAAAAACTAATTTTCCACAAGTAACTTCCATCAACCAACTTTATTTAACTAACTTTAATTAACTGGAGATTCTATGAAACTTTATTTTAGTCCAGGCGCTTGCTCACTTGCGTCCAATATAATCGCGAAAGAATTAAATTTGCCCGTGAGTTTAGTCAAAGTAAATCTTGCTGATAAAAAAACGAGCACTGGCGAGGATTACTGGGCCATCAACAAAAAAGGTTATGTTCCAGCGTTGGAATTGGATGACGGAACCATCCTCACCGAAGGCGTTGCCATACTGCAGTACCTGGCAGATCAAAAACCGGAAGCAGGGCTCGCGCCTGCCAATGGCACCATAGAGCGCTATAGGTTGCAAGAATGGCTAACCTTTATTAACTC
>JANPKH010000327.1:0-30703 GCA_031425935.1 Gammaproteobacteria bacterium
GGATACGCTAAGCGGGTTATACTGTCGGCCATTTCGGCTAGTTTTTTAACGGGACGAAAACAAAGAAATGCTCCTAGAGCACCAACATAGTATACAAAAACTTTAGAGGAATAATTATGTCGATGCTGTGGAGCCAAGTGGTACGAGAGCTGGAACCCTATGTTCCCGGTGAGCAACCACAAATCGAAGGATTGATTAAGCTCAACACCAATGAGAGCCCATACCCCCCCTCGCCCAATGTGCTCAAATTAATGACCCATGATGCCATTGACCGTTTGCGTCTCTATCCTGACCCGAATTCTAAAAATGTAAAAAATACCATTGCCAATTATTACGACGTTGCTGCAGAGCAAGTGTTTGTTGGCAATGGTTCTGATGAAGTATTGGCGCTTGCCTTTATGGCATTTTTTCAGCAATCACAGCCATTGTTGTTTCCAGATATTAGTTACAGCTTTTATCCTGTGTATTGCAAATTATTTGGTATTACCGCAGTACAAATTCCACTACGCGATGATTTCACCATCGACTTTACGAATTATGGAAAGCCCAACGGCGGTATCATATTCCCAAACCCTAATGCGCCAACATCCATCGGCAAACCCTTGGTTGAAATTGAAACTCTTCTGCAAAAAAATACGCAATCAGTTGTGATTGTCGATGAAGCTTATATAGATTTTGGCGGCGAAACAGCCATTGGACTCGTGAATAAATACCCCAACTTATTAGTAATACAAACGTTATCTAAATCGCGTTCGCTCGCAGGTGCACGCGTGGGATTTGCAATTGGTCATAAAGATTTAATTATTGGCCTTGATCGAGTGAAAAATTCATTTAACTCTTATCCAGTTGACCGCCTGGCGGAAGTAGCCACGATTGCGGCATTTGAGGATGATGCTTACTTTCAAACTTGTCGCGCTAAAATTATCGCTACCCGCGATTGGACAACTAAAGAATTAACCGCATTAGGTTTTAATGTTTTACCGTCACAAGCAAATTTTTTATTTGCCAAGCCAGCCGGTAGCAATGCGGCAGAAATAGCCCGAAAACTGCGCGAACATAAAATTCTAGTGCGTCACTTTAACGCGCAGCGTATTAATGATTTTTTGCGGATTACTATTGGCACTGATGCTCAAATGCAGCAGCTAGTTAACGTACTGAAAATACTTTAATTATCTCCACAAAAAAAGTGTCACATAATCCAGAAAGGGCCCGTTTGTTGGCCACTCAGTGCTTCGAACAAAAACCTAGTACGTAACATGTCAAATTGGCTAGCCAATTTGGCGAATAAGCGGCGCCTACGCGTCTATTCAAACCCGCCAAAGAGGTTCGAAAAAGTCTTCTGTATGTTTTTAATCCAAACTGGCGTCATTTAAGAGCAAAAATAAACCACCCTGCTCCTTTTTATTACAGACAGAGGTACATTTTTTGTTTATGATGAGAAAAAAGTATAAACCTAATGACCGATAAAGCAGACAAACTTTAGGGATTCTCGGTGTCAGAAATGTTTGCAAGGTAGCTAGACCGCCAATAGATTCAGCCAGCTAAGGATAGTTATTGCACGGCAGCCTGTCGTTTGGTCGGACCTGTTCGCGGATATTGCTTTAAATTCATTAAAATGATTGGTAGGAGATGCAAAGCCTACTGCAACCAATTGCCCCAGTGGACCGTTATGCAAAATAAAACCAATGCCGCGGAATTGATAAAAAAATTCCAACATTTATTTAATGATTCGGATCATAAGCACATCACTGAGCGCTTCCAACTGGCTGAGGAGGCGCTTTGGGCGAGCGAAACCTCTTTACATGCCATTTTGCGTTACTCACCTGCGTTAATCTCCGTTAAAGATTTAGATGGCAATGTGGTACTTGCAAGCGACCACTTTAAACTCATGGCAAATATTGATGAAACTGGGTTTGTAGGTAAAAACGTATTTGATGTGTACCCGAAAGATGTAGCTCAATCAATGTGGGACATCGACATCGCTACGAAAACCAATCAACAAACATATGAATTAGAACTGGATTTAATGCATAAAGACGGGAGTATGCATACATACCTAATCATCAAGTTCCCGCTACGAAATAAAGAAAATGAGATATTTGGGATCTGCACCATTGGCACCGATATTTCAGAGCGTAAGCTAGCCGAAAACGTGCTGCGCGAACAACAATCCCGCCTCAACTACATGGCATTTCACGACTCCCTCACCGCGTTACCCAACCGCTCATTGTTTTATGATCGTATTTATCATGGCTTAGCTCGGTCACGCCGTAGCAACAGCAAAATTGCGCTTATATTGTTGGATATTGACCACTTTAAGCATATCAACGATAGCCTCGGCCACGATTCTGGCGATCTGATGTTAAAAGCGTTTGCCGGACGCTTAAGCGAATGTGTACGCGACATGGATACCATCGCACGCCTTGGTGGTGATGAATTCGTAGTGGTGCTCGAATGCGTACACAACGTTGAAGACATTGTGTTAGTCGCTAATAAGTTACTGGCCTCTCTCGCACGCCCTATTGACATTAATGGTCATGATATAAGCACCACAGTAAGCATGGGTATCAGCATATTTCCTGATGATGGAGCGGATACTGATGAATTGTTGAAAAATGCTGATGTTGCCATGTACAAGGCTAAAGAAGCGGGTAAAAATAATTATCAGTTTTACACCAAGGGAATGAACGCAACTGCGGTGAATTATTTGTTACTGGAAAACGATTTACGTCGGGCGCTGGAACAAGAGCAGCTCACCTTACACTACCAACCACAAATTGATTTACACACGGGCAATTTGACCGGCGTAGAGGCCTTGGTACGCTGGCAGCACCCCACTCGTGGCTTAATTTCTCCCGCACATTTTATTCCACTTGCTGAAGAAACTGGTTTAATCGTTCCGATTGGCGAGTGGGTATTACGTGCAGCGTGTCGTCAGCAAAAACGTTGGTTAGTTGCTGGAAAGCACGTCGGAAAAATTGCTGTTAACCTGTCGCCCCGCCAATTTCGTCAGAAGAACTTTCCCGGCAAAGTAGAAGCAATTTTGCGAGAAGCCCAGCTTGGGCCAGAGCACCTCGAGCTTGAGATAACCGAAAGTTGCGCAATGGAGCATGCAGGCGAAACCATCAACCAGCTCAATCAGCTCCACCAAATGGGTTTATATTTGTCGATTGATGACTTTGGCACTGGTTACTCTTCACTAGCTTATTTACAACGTTTTCCCATTCAAAAGCTAAAAATTGATCGCAGTTTTGTTAATGATATTCATGATGATGAGACCGATGCCGCTATTGCCAAAACCATTATTGGTTTAGCGCACAGCATGAAGTTGCGGGTGGTTGCCGAAGGTGTAGAAACTTTATATCAAGCTGAATGGCTGCGCCAACACGGGTGTGACCAGGCGCAGGGATTCCTTTATGCCAAGCCTATGTCAAGCAAAGTGTTTGATAGCCACTTTCATAACGGACGTTTTTGCTTTGATGGTGCCCTTACATCACTGTTGAGCAACGCGGTAGGGGCTTAACTGCAAATTCCAGCAGTAAAACTCGGGGTTAGCCCTTGCCCCGAGTTTTATTGTGATGCGGGCGTCCATTCTCTTCGATAAATGCAATCATCATATCGGCAATATTTTTTTTAGTCGTAGCCTCAATTCCCTCCAGACCCGGTGACGAATTTACTTCCATCACCAACGGCCCACGGCTAGAGCGCAACAAATCCACACCTGCGACATGCAAGCCCATGGTTTGCGCCGCTTTAATGGCCGTAGTGCGCTCCGCAGGCGTTAACTTGGTAATTTTAGCGCTGCCGCCGCGATGTAAGTTTGAGCGAAACTCACCGTCTTGCGCAGTCCGTAACATAGACGCAACAATCTTGCCTCCAATCACAAAGCAGCGCACATCACTACCATTAGCTTCTTCAATAAATTCTTGCACCAAAAATTCCGCTCGCAACTCGCGAAAGGCTTCTATAACACTTTCTGCTGCCTTTGAAGTCTCCGCTAACACAATGCCCCGCCCTTGAGTGCCCTCACAAAGTTTAAGCACTAAAGGAGCACCACCGACCAACTTAATCAACTCTTTAGTATCGTGCACGTTGTAAGCAAAGCTTGTTTTAGGAAGACCAATCCCCTTGCGGGATAATAATTGTAAGGCACGCAACTTATCGCGCGAACGCCCCAGCGCCACTGATTCAGTTAGGCAATACACACCCATCATTTCAAATTGGCGAATCACCGCCAAACCATAGTGAGTAACTGATGCGCCAATACGTGGAATTACTGCATCAAAACTTTGTAATTCTTCACCCATATACCATATGGCAGGATTGGCAGAGGTGATATCCATGTAACACTTAAGAATATCGATTACCCGTACTTCATGACCACGCGCGATGCAGGCCTCAACTAGACGCCGAGTAGAATATAAATGGCGGTTGCGCGACAAAATAGCAATTTTCATAACCAAGACAAAACTCTTAAGCGGTAGATTAAATAAAGACTCAATAAAAATTAAGACTTATTTGATTAGAATTCATTAACTTTAGTACTGCACGGAGGCTGAGCTTTATTGCCACCTAACAAAAATGATTTACTACTGTCCACCACATAGTGACGCTTTAATGCGCTGCGACCTAACAACATTCTGAAGCGCATGGTTTCACGATCTGTAAGAGTAAGCTCTATAAGCCGATGTTGATCTTCAACCATTAAAATAGTTTCAATAACCGGCCGCATTTCTGCATGGCCACCAGAATCTGTCACCAAGCGCATTTCTTTAACCAGTGCTTCACATTGGATACCATCGTGCGTAGATGACTGCTCAGGATGAATACCAAAGCGTACCCATGGCTGACCATCACGTTGATAATGTTCCACATAAAAAGCATGTAAAGCACTGGTTTTGGCACCAGTATCCACCTTCGCCTTAATGTGACTTATGGCGAGCTCTGGTAAAGCCACCCATTCGCGCCAACCCAACACTTTTCGCTGTAACTCTACCATTAACGCTACTCACTAAATATTGGCCACCATTATAGAGGGAGATCGCATAAATTTTTCCACATCAATTTATAGTAACAAGAAACAAAAATTGGAGGATTTTAAAAATTTTTCTTTTTATTTGATTTAACCTATGGTAAATAGCGCGGGTCAATTTAAGCGCACCTCCACACTTTAATTTTTTATGGGGATTGAATTGCTAAAAAGTGCCCTTATTACACACAAACCTCTCGTTATTGGAGTATTCACATGCCTGTTGTTGTAGATCACTCTCAAGATTCGGATTTAATAAGCGATACAAGTATAGAAGTAGAAGATGACGTTTCTCCTAAACTAACTGGCAAAGAGGCCACACAGTATACTCTTGAAATGCGCCGCAAATTGGAAGACCGGCTAGAACGCAAACGCATCAAAGATCAACTTGGCTACGACGGGCTTTCTGATCTCGACTTTTAATAATTAGCTTCAGGCGAATCATCAATTAACCTGAAGCAATATTATGCAACCAACGACATTACCCCGGCAAAATACTGCGCGCACCAATTCAAAATAATTTGCATGTTACTGTCAGTTTTTGGTTTCCATTTTATGTAAATAGATCTGGAACAACTTTTTGGCAATACTGATAAAGCAATTACTGAAAAAGCATGAAGGTAAAAATAAAGTGGTTTTAGCATCGCTGACTTAACCAGCATATCACTATAAAAAAAGGCCAATGTTTCCACATTGGCCTTTTTTTAATAAACAAATTTCTTAACTAAAATCTCACACTTATACCTGCAGTATAAATATTCATATCGGGTCCATCCTCGTAGGACAACTCACCACTAATTTGTTCATTGAAAAATTTACGTGTACGCACTGTATAAGTATTATCTGAATGTTGTTGGCTAATCGCACCACCAATGCTAAAAGTAGTGTCAATATAGAAATCGCCACCTATTTCTTTAATGGTGCCTGCATCTGCATCCATCACACTCGCTTCTAGATTAATAAAATTGTCGCCGCCGATACCCATAACATATTTAGCAGAAATATTCGCGTCGTAACCTTCGTCATGAAAATATTTTGTTGTTACGCGTAAACCATCAATAGGCGTTATACCGACTGAAGTATACCAATCGTTATCAGTATAATTTTTACCGGTCATTCTCGAAACACCAGCATCAACATAAAGAAAATTTTCTGGAATGTAAAACTCTGCTCCAACCAAATACGTATTGAAATCCGCGCCACTCCAGGATGACCGGAATGCACCACCGTAAACATTGCTGCTTTTACCTAAAAATGCGGCCTCAGCCAAAGGAACATTAAGCGTACTAACTGGATTAAAATAATACGCGCCCCCCACACCATAAGTCTTAACTTTACTATCAAATCCATCAAGTTTTGTATGAGATGCTAAAGCTTCCAAATCAACCTGATAAGAATCAGCGACGGCTGCGCCTGAAACTACTAATGCACACATTGTGACCGCATTTTTTACATTCATAGCTTTAAACTTCATATTCTTCCCCTTCATGACATCAACATAACATCAACATAACAATTTATTCAGTAAGAATAAATTTATCAAAAATTTCAACAACTCAATATTGTTGTTGCACATACGTTAACAGTTTTAGCTGAACAAAAAATGAATGCTTTATCTACACTACACTTGGTGAGCACAGCTACAACTAAAAATTTGTCTATCGTCTAAACGTAAAGCAGTCAGCGCTCCTCCCCATACACAACCAGTATCCAGCGCATAAATATTAGGCAGGGGAACATTATTGCTAAGGGCGCGACCTTCGAGTGCGGCCCAGTGACCAAAAACAATATTATCATTGCAAGTTTTGCGCTCCGGGTGCGCAAACCAGGGAGCATAACCAACTGGTGCAGCAGAAACATTATCTTTGGTTTCCAATTCCAAATCTCCTTCTGCTGTACAGAAACGCATACGCGTAAAATAATTTGTAATCAGACGCAACCGCTCAATGCCAATTAATTTATTTTTCCAACGATTAGGGAGATTCCCATACATATTTTGCAACAAATCCTGGCGATACCGGCTTTGCAATACAGCCTCGACTTCACGCGCATGCGCCTGTGCCTGCTGTAAACTCCATTGCGGCGGAATGCCAGCATGAACCATCGTAAAACTTAAATTCGAGTCTGTGTGTAACAACTTTCCGTGCAATAACCAATCGATTAATTGGCGGCTATCTTCTGCCGCCAATAATGAGTTTAATGTATCGCTTTGGCTTGGTTTACGTAGCCCGTGGGCGACCGATAAAAAATGCAGATCATGATTACCCAACACAAATTCAATCGAGTCGCGCAGGGAGTATAAAAAACGTAGAGTCGCCAATGAATCGGGCCCACGATTAATCAAATCGCCGACTAACCATAAACGATCATGTTGTGGATTAAATGCAATTTTTTCTAATAGACATTGAAGCGATTCAAAGCAACCTTGAATATCCCCAATCGCATATGTGCTCATAAGCATTCATCAGAGAAAAATAGATTAGTGGATCGCATGAGGTGGAACTAACGCAAATGCAGGAATATCTGCGTTAAAAGCAACACCGCTTCTTGCGCGCATTTGATAACTGCCCTCCATAATACCGGTTTCAGTTTCCAACACTACCCCACTGGTATAGGTGTAACTATCGCCCGGATCAATGAGTGGTTGCTCCCCCACTACACCTACGCCCTGCACTTCTTGCAAATTGTCATTGGCATCGCGAATTAACCAATGACGGCTGACTAATTGTGCAGGCTCATCACCCTGATTTGCAATGGTGATGGTATAAGCATACACATAACGCTGTAACGGTAAGGTTTGGTCAGCCATATAAGTGGTTTTAACACTGACTTCGATTTTATTCATCATAATTTACTTTGCTTTTTTTGGAATTTATTGATTCTGAAACAATTAACTCTGGAAGTAAATCATCTAACAAATTACTGGTAGCAACAAATTCAGCCAAGGTAATTTCTTCGGCACGCGCTGAGGTATCTATAGGTAACTGTTCAATGATTTCTGCAGCCAACAACTGCTTTAATGCATTGCGCAATGTTTTGCGCCGCTGCTGAAATGCAATATTCACCAACCTCTCCAAAGTCTTAAAATTGGTAGCTGGATAAGGCAATTGTTGATGCGGGACCAAACGCACAATAGCTGAGTCCACTTTAGGTGCCGGATCAAACGCGGTGGGCGGCACCTCAAATAAATTTTCTACTGTGCAATAATATTGCACCATAATTCCTAGTCGACCATAAGCGCTTTCACCTGCTTGCGCCGCCATGCGCTTCACTACTTCTTTTTGCAACATGAAATGCATATCGCGTACTTGCGTGTTGTAAGTCAGCAAATGAAAAATTAACGGTGTGGAAATATTGTAAGGTAAATTTCCCACGATGCGTAAAAACCTATTTTCACCTGAAGGAGTATTGCTATCAAGCAATTGCGCGAAATCAAACTTCAATGCGTCAGCTTGAAATAATTGAAAATTAGGATGCTTTTCAAATTTTACATTCAGCCATGGGACTAAATCGCGATCCAACTCAATGACTCTGATATTGTCGCAACTAGCCGCCAACAATTCCGTGATAGCTCCTTTGCCAGGCCCAATCTCAACGATAAGATCATTTTTTTGCGGATGCACAGCGCGAACTATCTCGCGAATAATACCGTGATCAATTAGAAAGTTTTGGCCAAACCGTTTGCGTGCCTTGTGTTGTATTTCTTCATTTAAAAATTTTTTCATTCCGCTACTCTTAATCCGACAAAGTTTATGTCGAGCAATGTTCATTTATACGCGCAGTATTTTCGCGTTCCCTTGTGCCTCAATCATTGCTATTGCATAACTAAGTGCGGTACGCAAACTACCTAAATCAGCCTTGCCAGTTCCAGCTAAATCCAACGCCGTACCATGATCAACTGAGGTACGTATAATGGGTAATCCCAAGGTAATATTTACTGCCTGTCCAAAGCCTTTGTATTTTAACACCGGCAAGCCTTGGTCGTGATACATGGCTAACACTGCATCCGCATGATCCAAATATTTTGGTGTGAATAAAGTATCTGCGGGTAAAGGTCCAATGAGATTGATCCCTTGCGCACGCAAGCGAAGCAAGGTGGGCTCGATAATATCAATTTCTTCGCGCCCCAAATGGCCACCTTCACCGGCGTGAGGGTTTAACCCACACACTAAAATACGCGGCTCGGCGATGCCAAATTGCTGCTGTAAATCGCGATGTAGAATAAGGATAACTTGGGTTAATTCGGTTTCGTTGATTGCTGCAGCCACATCTTTAAGCGGTAAATGCGTGGTCGCTAATGCCACACGCAAGCCCGTAGTCGCTAACATCATCACCACTTTTTCGGTAGCGGTTTTTTCCGCGAGATATTCAGTGTGGCCGCTAAATACAATGCCCGCATCATTGATCACGCTTTTATGTACTGGGCCTGTCACCAACGCGGCAAACTGCTGTTTAACGCAGCCATCGATAGCTGCATCTAAAGTTTTCAAAATATAAGTAGCGTTATTTACATTAAGTAGACCCGCTTGCGCTGGCGTGCTGAGCGAGATGGGTAAAATCGCCAACTCACCCACCAATGAAGCGCGCGGGGAGTCCTCCAAATTAATTTCGCGTAACTTTAATGGTAAACCTAAAGTTTTAGCGCGGGACAATAATAATTGTGGATCAGCAATGGCAACAATTTCGTGCTTTTGCATTTCCTGCGCAAGGGTAACTACTAAATCCGGACCTATACCTGCAGGCTCGCCGGGGGTTATTGCAAGACGAAAACAATTTTCGACCATATCAATACTCTACATTCGAGCCTTAAAATAAGAGCGCGGCTTAAACGTTATTTTTAATGAAACACCACATTAAAAACTGTTTAGCCGCGCACTAGTTATTTATTTTTTGTAACGCCTAACTTTTCGTTCGTTAAGAAAACTATATGTAGATTAGTCTTTTATTTCCACATAAGCTTCCTCACGAATTTGAGTCTGCCATAATTGAAACTCTTCTTCAAAACGTCGCGATTTAATTGTATTTTGCGCTTGATTCCGCTTCATTTGGTCACTCATATCTTCCTTGCGGCGCTCTTGAACTTGCAATATATGCCACCCAAATGGGCTTTTGAATGGAAGAGAAATTTTACCGATTTCGGTTTTCGCCATAGCCTCTTCAAATGCAGGCACAAACATGCCTGGAGTAGACCAACCTAAATCGCCACCACTGAGCATTGAACCCGGATCTTCAGAATTTTCTTTAGCGAGCTTGGTAAAATCTGCGCCCTTTTCTAGTCGATCGCGCAGGCTTAACAATTTTTCACGCGCCTGGTTATCATCCATTATTTCAGATAATTTTACCAAAATATGCCGAGCACGAGTTTGCTCAATGAGTAGCGCACCACCACCACGCTGCTCAACATTTTTTAGTATATGAAAACCAGCACCGCTACGAAATGGAACAGTGACTTGACCTACTTTTAAATTAACCAATTGATTGCCAAACAATTCTGGCAACTGCGCTAGTTTACGCCAACCAATATCTCCACCTTGCAATGCGGCTTGATCATTCGAATTTGCTATTGCTAATTGCGCAAAGTCGGCGCCAGTTTGCAATTGCTGATAAATATCTTTAGCTTTTTTCTCCGCCGCAGCAATGGTTACTGCATCAGCAGAACTGGACACTGCAATTAAAATATGACCGATATGAAAATCAGGGGAAGTGGCAAATTTACCATCGCTGGAGGCAAGAAAATTATCAATTTCTTGCTCAGTAATTTTAATGCGGCCGCCCACAACTCCTTGCTGTAAACGATTGATAATTAACTCATCATGCAACTGACTGCGCAACCCTTCGAGGGTCAAACCCTGCCGTTTTAAATCAACCAATAATTGCTCTTGAGTCATTTTGTTTTTTTCTTTCACTCGCTCAATAGCCTGATCAATTTCGGCGTCTTCTACTTTGATTTCATAACGCTTGGCATGGCCTAGCTCAATACGTTCAATAATAAGCTGCTCAAGCACTTGCTTACGCATTACTGATTCTTCCGGCAGCTCTGTATATTGGCCTTTTAAACGCGACAACACTGATTGCATACGTTCATTTAGTTCGCTTTCAAGCACCACATCTTCATCGACAATTGCGACGACGCGATCAAGGGCAACTTGTTTTAAAGCACTCGCCAATGGCGCAATGAATATCAGGCTACAAATCATTACGCTTAAGTATTTCTTAAGGACAAGCATTACCACTATAGATTTTCTAACAACAACATTTTGCATAATATTTTCACTTGTTATTTAGCGTAAGGTTTTTTCGCGATCACTAAAACCTGTGACAGCTTTATCCAATATTTTACTAATTCCTTGGCCAATACTACCCAAGCCTTTTAATTGCAGCTCTATCGAAACGACTTGCTCATAATCATTTTTACTGACGTTTTCCAAAAACGCGGGGCTGTTATAATCGAATTTTAACCACCGCCTACCCATCAGCCGCACTCGATAACAACAATCGTTGTATTCGAACCCCGCAAAGGTATCTAGTTCCACCCCATAATTAAAATCATAATTAGAGCGCGCTATTACACTCCAGCGACTACTAACGGGCCAAAGTATCGAAGCATCTATTTGTTTAAGCGATTGATCAGCAAGCAACGGTGGCTGTGACGGACTAGTAATAAGCGGGTGCAAAGTATACCTGTAGGTAAGATTAAATATGCGATATTGATCATCCATGTAATGAATGCCAGCACTAGCGCTATCTAGTTGCTCATTGCGCTGATCATACGCAGCATCCGCGCTTATGCGTAAACTTTGGCCAATTTGGCTAGTGAGTTGTAACGCCAATGGTGAGCTGGAACGGGTATTGGTTTCTATAATATTTTTAAGTTTTTTTGCCAACTGAGAATTAGCATCAACAGCTAATTCTTCTTCGTAATCCTTTTGCAATTGTGTTAAATCGTAGCTGGTAATTTTTCGATCTTCGCCATGAAAAATTTGGCCTAAGCTGACACGTAACCTTTCCGAGCCAGTACTTTGTGACACGAAAGCTGATGACAAAGCCAAAGATATTTGATTGGCATCGTCAATTCTATCTCCACCGGCAAAACGCGATGTGCGAAATAACTGGTTGTAGTTGAACGTCAACTCACTGGTATCAAAATTTACATAACTATTAGTTGTTGTAAGGCCGTAAAGCGAATCTTGATTCTCGTGGCCGCTGTAAAAGTAAAAAGCGCGAGGCTCAAAAGTTTGTAAAACATTACTGCCAAACATTCTCGCATCACGTTCAAAGTAAAGCCCTGCATCCACACTTGTTTGCGGCACCACAAACGTAGAGGAGCTATCTGCCGCTGCATCTAAATTCTTTTGGCTGAGCTGATAGCCAAGACTCCTGACACCGAGGCCTGGTTTAAAAAATCCCCAGGTAGAAGATTTGTCCCACATCAAACTGTAATTGGCGCCAAAGCGCTCACCGTAAATTATGCTGTCCGTTGGAGCTACGTAATAACGGTTTTTAGCAAAGCTTACATATTCGTTATTGAGGGCATATACCCAGTCACCTACGCGATAATCTCCATTAAAATGCACACGAGGCAACTCACGATAGGGCAACTGCGTAGGCGTTAGCAATCGGTATTCGTTGGCCTTCACGCCCATGAACCAATGGTCCGTGTGGTAATCCACTGATGCTAGCTGCTGCACAAACGCTTGCCGATTAGCGTCTACAGCACTGTTATTCATATCGCGCATAAAATCATTATCACTCATGTCGGTGTAATGAATTTTGCTGGACCAAGCTTGGCCACGCCCCCCCTCTTGCTTTACATCGTAAACCCAACGATCCTGACCGCGATAGGGATACGCCTCATCTTCTGTTTTCGTTCCATTTTTGATTTCACTTTCCAGAAAACTACTATAACCACCACCATCATTATTAATAACACTTCCACTGATTTCCGTATCAAAGTCTGTCGCCATATGGCGCGCATCCACTTCAAATACCGCACCACGCTCGGACATATATCGTGGAGTAATAGTGGCATCGTAATTAGGGGCGATATTCCAATAAAAAGGCGCCGCAATTTCATAACCGTTACGTGAACTTTGCCCCACGAAAGGGAAAAGGAAGCCGGTAAGACGTTCTTTGCCAACGGGGAACCGTATATACGGCACATAAGCTACCGGCACATCTTTAATGTTGATGCGCATATTTCTAGCAGTGCCATAGTGATTGTTTTGGTGAATCGTAATTTCAGAACCTTGCATGGACCAGGAATTATCGCCAGGCTCACAACTCGTGATGCGACTCTGCTCCAGCTTAATGATGTTATCGCCAAACCTTTTTAATTGCTTAGCCTCCCCATGTATACGGCTTTCGTAGAGAACAAAAGTGACATTCTCAAGACGTGCAGCACCAGTATCCATATCCATGCTGGCTTTATCCGCACGAAATATAAACCCTGGTTCGCGCAATATAATGTTCCCTGACAACTCGGCTTGTCGGGTTTCTTGATCAACATTAGCATCATCCGTACTTACTGAGCGATTGCCTTGAGTGATAAGCACGTTTCCTTTCATGCTGTGATGCGCTTGCTGTTCAGTTTGCGATTCATCAGCAGTAGCGCGCAAAGAAGCCTCTTCCGGCGATACATTCGCGTCAGCATCGGTGCGAATCGGCGCAATATAAGCACCACAACAAGCCGTAGGAACTTCTTCTTTCTGAGCGTCAGTTAATTCATCTAACGGCACCCAATCGAGACTACGTGCCTCTTTCAGCTCAGTAGCGGAAAGATTAGTATCACTCGCCAACACCAAAGGCGAAAATACACCCATAGTTACTACTACGATCATGACCAATAAATTGGTCACACGCAGGCATGCAACACCTCGAATTAGGAAAAAATTTTGGATTAAAACCATTAACAGCTTTCTCATCGACGAGAGGCCTAATAAAAATAAGGCCGCCTCTGCAAAAATTGCCGCGATTCTACTGCAATCGGAGCAGACAGGGAAATTAAACACCTCACTGCAAGCAGCGAAGTATATTTTTGTTACAAAAATCTATTCCGTAGTGAGCCACGGAGAATTTCACCCTCGCTTGCGATTAATTCGCCCGTATAACGTAAGCTTTGACCGAGTTACTCATACCTAAGTAGAATCGCGTTCAATTATTGACTTGGACTTATCACTAAAATGCCCAACACTTCTATTGAGCGCGAACAAAAATTGGCGCACTGGGTTGCTGTGCAAACATCTTCAAGCACGCCAACAATAACTCTCACTCCTATTGCGAGTGATGCCGGGTTTCGTCGCTACTTTCGTTTTGCTACCCCGTCAAAATGGTTAGCCGTTGATGCCCCACCACAAACCGAGGATTCGCGTCAGTTCGTGGCTTTGGCACGCTACTTAAGCCAGCAAGGGGTTGGTACACCTAAAGTTTTTGCGGCAGATGAAGCGCAGGGATTTTTACTGGTGGAGGATTTTGGCGATGATCTCCTTGATGGCAAGCTCAAACCTAATACAGTGGATGCGCTTTATAAGGAAATATTTGACACGCTGATAAATTTGCAGAACTGCCCTAATGACGCACTTATCCCACGTTACGACCAGACTTTATTGCATCGGGAGTTGGTGATTTTTAAAGAATGGTTTGCTGAAAAGCTACTCGGTTACTCATTCAACCAACATGATGAAGCCATTCTCGCCGAAATATTTAATGCGCTCGAAACATCTGCGCTTGAACAACCACAAACATTGGTACACCGCGATTTTCATTCACGCAATTTAATTTTGCGGCCTCACACTACTGTAGGCGTCATTGATTTTCAGGGCGCGCTTTGGGGCGCCTGCACTTATGATCTTGCCTCATTGTTGCGTGACTGTTATGTACGCTGGCCTGCGCAGCAAGTGAAAGCTTGGGCCTTAGCTTATCGCCGACAAGCAATTTCTACAGGCTTACTCGCTGAGGTTAGTGAAGTGGAATTTTTACGATGGTTTGATTGGATAGGAATGCAACGCCATATTAAAGTGCTAGGAATTTTTGCTCGCTTGCATCTACGTGATAACAAACATCACTATTTGAATGACCTGTCGCTAGTGATTCGTTATGTGCTGGAAGTTAGCGAACAATATCCGCTGTTCAACGACTTTGCCGAATGGTTCAAAACTAACCTCTTGCCATTAATCGAACAACAACTTTGGTACAGCGATTATAAACACGCAGGAGATAAAGCATGAAAGCCATGATTCTTGCCGCGGGTCTCGGTGAGCGTATGCGACCGCTTACCGATCATCTGCCAAAACCTATGCTAAGTGTTGGCGGCAAACCCTTATTACAATACCATTTGGAAGCTGTAGCGCAGAACGGCATTCAAGATGTGGTTATCAATCTCGCTCATTTAGGTGAAAAAATTACTGAATTTGTTGGCGACGGCAGCCAGTTTGGATTAACAGTAAGTTACTCCCGCGAACCCGAACCCCTCGAAACTGCAGGAGCGCTTCTTCAGGCACTTCCGTTGCTGGGCGATGCACCTTTTATCCTGATTAATGGCGATGTTTGGAGTGATTTTCCGCTAGAACAACTTTGCCGTTATTCGCTTGACGCTGATGAACTAGCGCACCTGATTTTAGTCCCCAATCCTAACTTTCATCCACACGGAGATTTTGCTCCTGATGCACAAGGCTGGCTAGCCAATGAAGAAACAATCGCGCACGAGAACTTAAATAAATACACATTTTCCGGCATCAGCTTGATCAACCCAACCCTTATCAGCCAATATCCACAACAGCGCCACAAATTTCCACTGGGTGAAGTGTTACGACATAGCATCGCGGGACGACATATAAGCGCAAGGATTTTTCATGGGCGCTGGAGCGACGTAGGGACGCCAGAACGCCTACAATTACTTGATAACGAACTAACTATGGGCCTTGCACAACCTTGATTACGCCTGATTACCCGCACCGGCTTACGCAAGGACCCTTTAGTAGAATTGAGCTATAATATTTTTACACACAAAAAACACATTGACCGATTAGCGTAGCCGAATGACCCAACTTCAACCCATTAATCAATTGCTTGAACAACTTCATGTGCCAATACAGGATTTGGCGCAATTAAGTTTTTGTGATGGCAGCCGTGAAGCTAGTATTAAAATCTGGGTGCGCTCTTTGCCGCTCACGCAAAACCAATTTGTTAGCGGTTTGCTTTATCAGGCACTACCCGATATTAGCCGCTTTCAAACCGGGGTTAGAAATCGTCTTAATATATTAGAATTACTTCGCTTACCCACTGAACAAGCCGTACAAGGACTAGCACAAAGCTTCTTAAATCAGCCATTAATTCTGCCCGATAACGCGGTAAAAACCGCAACTATTGCTCAAGCTTTGCAAAAACACATGATTAATGGCTACTTGGTGTGTTTGCGAGATTTTTGCAAAGAATCAACACCGCGGCTCGAATTTCTGGCTCTTAGTATTCATCGTGCAATTACCGGAATCGGGTTGCTTCTACTAAGGTACTATCAGCTTTACACACCGATATCTGGACAACTTTGGACAGAATTGCATAGCCTTTATCAAATTGCATTACACCTTGATGTGAGCGAACTCGACGTTGAGGAACCGCTGTTTAATCACCAGCATTGCTCTACCATTACACTTGCGTATGTGCGCGTCTTATTACTCGCTTGCTCACGCCCTAATCAATTAGGACAAGATGAAGTACTTGCCACTTATAAGGCACTAAATACGTTAGCCAGCCTCGCCCAACTACAAAATCTGGATAGTGACTCTAGCCGCAATGACAACGCAAATCATGCAAACCTGTTTGCGGTAGCTCTCAATAGCAACCATCCTCCACAGTATTCCTCTCGACTTAAAGCTTTGGGGCACACCCCATTACTAGAACTTGATACCAGCCAACTCAGTAAAAGGCTGCAAGAAATCGACCACGCAGCAGGTATTGAAACTGCGGAAAAAAATAATTTACGCAACGAACTTCAATTGACCTCAGCTCTCACTCAACATTTAATTCAAGCGTGGAATCTGTTAGCTCAACGCAACTTTGATCGTCAGGAAACAAGCGGGTTTTTGGACGTTGCTGTAGGCATCAGTAGTATTCATTATCACCTTGCATTGGGCACTAGCTTTCCTCACTTTCTGAACAAATTGAGCAGAGCCCATGCTAACAATGGCTTGGGTGTTATTTTCCAGAACCGCACAGTGCAGCTCAAAGATACATCTGCACAAAAAACTGAAGACCCATGGGCCGATACATTCGATATTTCAAACATGTCACTCCCAGGTATAAGTCCTGCAACCAATAACAGTGAGCGTTCTACTCGCGAGAGCGAAGAAGGAGAATTTAAAGAGGCACATCCGATTTACAAAGTGCCAATGGTAGACTCCGGCCCCAGCGGTTATTGTATTGAATGGCGAGATGAAATACCCAACCAAGTGAAAGCTGGAGAGCTACTTGGATTGCGCGACGTGGCACGCAATCGCTGGAGCTTGGGTGTTGTGCGCTGGGCCAATCAAACTCAAGGTGTGACTCAGCTAGGTATACAAATTTTAGCTCCACAAGCCACCCCTGTAGGATTAGCAATTATCCATAAAAATGGTGAAGTATCTGAATACTTGCGTGCACTTGAAATACCCATGCTTAAAGCGATTAATCAACCGGCAACTCTCATTACCAACGCTATTTCATTTCGCGAGTACAGCAAGGCTCGTCTATTTCGTCGCGCAACGCAGGATGACGGCGACAACACAAACCATAATATCCAATTAACTAGCCGCTGTTTTGCTACAGGCTCGTTCAATCAGTTTAGCTATCGCGAATTAGTCGTAAACAAGCCAAAAGAGCCGGAAAGACCTGATGATTTTGACTCTGTATGGGACTCATAGCATAAAAAGTTTGAAAATATTAACGAATAAATACAAGAATATCCAAGACGATAACTAAGCCTCATAAATTAACCATTTAAGTGAGCAACACCAAAAACGGGCAATATTGCGGTATCATTCATCTATACAGATTTACATTGCTGACTACTACTTTCCGACGCAAGGCGCTGAAACCCTTTCCTACGGTTAAATCCAGGTTCATAGGGCAGCATAGAGACTACTTATGACATCAGGCACAATCCGTTTACTCATTCTCAATAACTCACGAGCCGAAGCAGAGCGCCTCATCAGCATGCTTAATAATGCTGGCCGAACTAACCGCGCCCAACATGTTGAGAGCGAAGAAGCGCTAGTTAAACTGCTGCAAGAGCAAACATGGGATTTGCTAATCGGTGATGACTCCACCACCCACCCTACACCGCAAACAACTATCAAACATATACGTCGGCTGAACAAAGATGTACCTGTTATTTTATTGTATGAAGATGGAGAATCTACTGCTGCAATAGTAGAGGGCATGAAAATCGGCGCTGCAGACGTAGTTCATCTAGATGATGACCAGCACCTATTACTAGTTATTCAACGCGAAATAGCTAACCACCATGATCGCCAGGCAAAACGAATCGCAGACCGACGTTTTCGCGAGGCCGAACGGCGTTGCCAACAATTGCTCGACTCATCGCGTGACGCCATTGCCTATGCACAAGATGGCCTTTACCTTTACGCCAATGAATCCTTCGCCGAGTTATTTGGTTATGAAAATCGCGAAGATATTGAATGCATGCCCATTATGGATATGGTGGCAGATAAAGAACAAAACAAACTCAAAAACTTCCTCAAAGAATTTACGTTAAAAGGCGAAGACAGTGGCGCAGGCCAGCTTTCATTTCAGGGGGTTAAGCAAGACGGGAGCTCCGCCGCCATTAGCCTTGAAGTGTCGCATGTTACCCACGATGAAGAAGCCTGCATTCAATTTTTAGCGCGAGCAAGTCACATTGAAAATACGGCTAATAACGATGAGTTGGAAGCGCAACTTAAACAAATAAAATCGCAAGATTTAGTCACCGGTTTGTTCAATCGTCAGCATATGTTACAACTGTTAGAGAGCACCATTGACCGCGTGGAAGGGCAACAATCACTTAGCTTATTGTATATAGAGCTAGATAGCTTTGCTGAACGCGTACCCAAAGCATTTGGGGTTGCCGGCTCAGATTTAGTGCTAAGTGATATTTCTGCACTCTTGCGCGAAAAAATAAATACCACTGATGTTTTATCACGCTTTGGTGACTCCTGCTTTACGTTGTTAATCCCCAACATTAAAGCCGACGCAGCAGTAAATCGCGCACAACAATTATGTAAAGCTTTAGAGCAACACATTATTGATGTTGATGGAAAAACACTGCAGTTAACTTGCAGCGTTGGCATTTCCATTGTGAACGAAACATCTACCAAAGCTGGCACTGTCGTTGAACAAGCACGCTTGGCAATGGAAAAAGTACGTACCCAAAAAGGTAACGGTGCATTCTTATTTGAGCCCGAAGCCCCGGTAGCAGCGCCACGCGATATTGGAAACGAAGTACAATATGCACTCGACAATGACAAATTCCGTTTGTTATTTCAACCCATCATTAGCTTGCGCGGATCAGAAGAAGAGTACTACGAAGTTTACTTGCGCATGATCAATGAAAAGGGGGAAGACATATCGCCCAATAACTTCCTTGAATCCGCAAGCAAAATAAACGCAAACATTAAAGTTGACCGCTGGGTTATTTTGGAATCTATAAAAATGCTTTCGCAACATCGAGGCAAAGGCAATAAGACGAAATTAATTGTAAACCTTGGGCGGCAATCATTGTGCGATGAAACACTTTTACCATGGCTTGCAGTTGCATTTAAAGCGGCAAAATTAGCACCTGACGCAATTACCTTTCAAGCCGATGAGGTAGATGTTACCAATCACTTAAATGCTGCCAAAAATTTTGCAGAAGGCTTGCAAAAATTAAACACGCATTTTTCTATTACCAATTTTGGTTGTTCCCTCACACCATTTAACGCACTCAAACACATACCGGTCACACTCATTAAAATTGATGGCTCGTTTACCACCGACATCCAGCACAAGAACGAAAGCTCTGCAGCTCTAATTCATTTAATAGAACAGCTCCACGCTGAAAATAAAATTACTATTGTGCCATTTGTGGAAAATGCCAGTGTTTTATCGACACTTTGGCAAGCTGGCGCGCACTATATTCAAGGGCATTATTTGCAAGAGCCTAGCCAAAATTTAAATTACGATTTCAACATGGAAACCTAATTACTATCGCCATAAAAAAATCGGCTCAAGCGCCGGTTTTTTTATTTTATCTACAAGAAAAATCACAACAATTTATCTCGCTCTCTGAACCCCAGCAAATACAAAATTGCATCCAACCCCAAGGTTGATATCGAATGTTCTGCAGATGCCTTAACTAAAGGTTTCGCTCTAAATGCTACACCCAAACCCGCCACACTTAACATCGGCAAATCGTTAGCGCCATCACCCACTGCAATTACCTGCTCCAACGCAATACCTTCTTGTTGCGCGAGCATTGCTAATAGTTCTGCTTTGCGCTGGCCATCCACCACAGTACCAATTACTCTACCGGTCACTTTACCGTCAACAATATCCAGTTCATTGGCATACACATAATCAATGCCCAACTTATTTTGCAGATAACGACCAAAATAATTAAAACCTCCGGATAAAATCGCCGTTTTATAGCCCAATTTTTTTAGAGAAAATATTAATTTTTCTGCGCCTTCTGTCAATCGCAAGGTTTCTGCAATACCTTCAAGTACAGATTCATCCAAACCTTTCAGCAAGGCTACGCGGCGTGCAAAACTTTGCTTAAAATCCAGCTCACCGCGCATGGCAGCTTCGGTAATCGCTATTACTTGGTCGCCAACTCCTGCAGCTTTGGCCAACTCATCGATCACCTCTGCTTCAATCAAGGTTGAATCCATATCGAAACACACTAAGCGACGGTTACGGCGATACACCGAGTCACGCTGAAAGGCAATATCAATATCCATTCGCCCAGACAATTCCATAAATTCAGAACGTAATGCAACAATATTATCAGGCGTACCGCGCGCTGAAAATTCAACACAAGCATTAGTAAGATTGTCGGCAATACCTTTAATAACATCGAGTGAAGTGCGGCCCGAGAGCCGATTGATACTGTCAATATTCAAACCGTGTTTTGACGTAATAGCCGTAAGCTCAGCGATATGTTCAGCGGTCACCTGCCGTGCAAGTAGTGTGACTATATATCGAGCTTTACCCTGCTGCTCTACCCAGTGCACGTATTGCTCATGAGTAATATTTTGGAAGCGGACATGAATGCCCAAAGGTGTCGTGTGCTGCTGAATTTCCGCTTCAAGTGCCGTTTTTTGAGCATCACCCAGCCTAACCTCAACAAGGAATCCGAGCGCGAGAGTGTCATGAATCACCGCTTGGCCGATATCAAGAATCGTTGCCTGATATCGCGTTAATACCTTGGTAATAGCACGAGTGATACCCGGCTTATCGACGCCCGAGGCGTTAATTAATAAAATATTATTCACTATAACTCCACTGAATCCGTGGTGCCCACCAGAAGCTAGGCATCCTATAAAAAACACGCAATATCTATAAAGCCGAAAGCGCAGCATTCTAGCGTAATTAATTGCACTAGACGAATTCAGCTAAACTGTGAATTTAAACTAAACTATGACCTTAAACTAAACTGTGAACTTAAACGAAAAGCTAGGTGTGACGGCCTACAGTGGCAGGTTAAATTAAGTTAGAATACGCGCCAAAATAAATCCATGCGTATTCATTGTTAATATCTACTCATTGCTAGATCATGGATGATGCACATAAATTAGACTGATTGAGAAACACATGTCACTTTTCACACATTATCGCCGTTACCCCCAACTCAGTTTATGCACCGCCTTACTGCTCGTTTTAGGTTTTTTAGGGGCTTTTTTTTATCTTTATCACAGCGACAAAAATCAACAAATCAATATAGAGCGTTACGGCCAAATGCTGGCTGTCAGCAGTGCGCGCCAAGCGGTGGATGCAACGCTCACGCAAGACATGGTCAGCCTACAAGCTATTCTGCAAGACGTAGCCCTATACCCTAATGTTATAGGTACCACGCTGCATAATGTAGACAACAAATTACTCGTCCAAAGTGGTTATAAACCCAAGCAAAATTCGCAAGGAAAACGTTACAGTTTTACCGCTCCCGTTGCTCTGCATAATAACGTAGTGGGTTATTTGGAAGTCACGCTCGAAGTGCCTTACTACTCGGCACAAGATATTTTATTTTTATTGTATTGGATGCTCGCTGTTGCTATTGCACTTTTGATTATTTGGCGTTCAATTTACCGCCAATGGTGGTCTTCACTGCGCGACAAATTTCCTTCAGCCAACGCCATTGTATCTACCGTAATAGAAAAGTTACCCGCAATCCCTGAAGCATTCATCGAAACGGCGCCCGACTCAGAAGGCAACGCGGAAGCTAGGACAGCGCCTTTGCAAATTGCTGTGCGTCTTAGCATTCACATTCTAAACATCAATAAGCTTTACCAACAGCTCAATAGCGAAGGCTTTGGAGTTGTATTGAATCGCTTTGAAAAACAATTACACATACTTCTCAGCATTTATAACGGTAAGCGACAATTATTAACCGGCGACATATTACTTATTGATTTTATGGGTGAAGAATTTCACGATTGCAGCTTTCGTGCGCTCTGCTGTGCAAAAATATTAATGAACATGACCGCTCGCAACCCGAGCCCTCGCTTACAACTAGCAGCGACTATTCAACCGCTAAGAGCTATTCCGTTGCCAACGAAAAATACAGACCGTACAACGGAGTTAGTAACTGATCAGGGTTTGCTGAATGATTTTATTGTGCAAGTTAATAATCCGATTAGCCCCCTCAAAAACGAAATATTAATCAGCGTGAACTTATTAGACAGTACGCTTTACGAGCATGCTGAATTCGATAATACTCAAGGCAAACTAATTCAAATTAAATCACCTTACAGTGAACATATTGCTAAACAAGAAGAACAATTGTTGCTGCACTAAATTAAATACCTCGCCGCAAGCAGCGAGGTATATTTTTGTTTCAAAAATCTATTCCGTGGCAAGCCACGGGAAATTTAACCCTCGCTTGCGATTCAATAAAACTATTTGTCATCTTTTCCAATAACTAAACGCATATCACCAACATGAATAGCCATTCCCTAAAAAGCAGCCAGATATGGACGCCATTTCTTAAATAAGCCAATATAAATTTTACCCCAAACCTGCAACAGAATTTCAGTCAAACAATACTTCATGGTAAGCTCACTTCATTCAAAAAGCGGCTTGAGTTTAACCATGCAAAATCTTCCCAAAAAACATATTCATATTCTCGGCGTGTGCGGCACTTTTATGGGCAGCCTAGCACAGCTCGCAAAAGATTTAGGCCACCGAGTTACTGGCAGCGATAACAATGTTTATCCGCCAATGAGCACACAGCTAGAGCAGGCAGGCATTGAACTCATGCAAGGTTTCGACGCAGCACACCTGCAACCTGCACCCGATTTAGTCATCATCGGCAATGCTATGAGCCGCGGCAATACGACTGTGGAGTATGTGCTCAATCAAGGCATACCATATACCTCGGGTCCACAATGGTTACGCGATAATGTCTTGCTCGGCAAATGGGTATTAGCTGTTGCAGGTACACACGGCAAAACCACAACCAGTTCTATGTTAGCGTGGATTTTAGAATACGCAGGCATGGACCCCGGCTATTTAATTGGTGGTGTGACCAACAATTTTTCTACTTCCGCCCGCTTGGGTTCAACGCCATTTTTTGTAGTGGAAGCCGATGAATACGACAGCGCATTTTTTGATAAGCGCTCTAAATTTGTTCACTACAACGCACGCACAGTGATCTTAAATAATTTGGAATTTGATCACGCGGATATTTTCCCTGACCTCGCCGCAATTCAAAAACAATTTCACCATTTGGTTCGCACTGTTCCCGGCAATGGTTTAATTATTTCGCCAGCGGATGACCATGCAATTGCTGACGTTATTTCTCAAGGCTGCTGGACTCCACAACAACAATTTTGCATAACATCAAATGCAAATACCACAGCCGAAAATAAAACCGAATGGCAAGCACAATTAATCACAGCTGATGGTTCAGAATTTATTATTTTGCACAACGGCCAAAAGCTTGCGCAAATTCAGTGGGGGCAAACCGGCCTGCATAATGTGAACAACGGTTTAGCTGCAATAATTGCCGCACGCCACGTTGGTGTCACGCCAGAAATAAGTGCTCAGGCACTTTCACAATTTGCTGGCGTAAAGCGTCGAATGGAATGTTTAGCAGATGTACATAGCGTAAAAGTGTACGACGATTTTGCCCACCACCCAACCGCCATCAAAACCACACTCGCTGGCTTGCGTGCAAAAGTTGGCAGCGAAAAAATTGTCGCCATCATTGAACCGCGTTCCAATACCATGCGTATGGGTGTGCATAAAGATGCACTCAATCAAAGTTGCACCGATGCCGACGATGTACTCTGGTATCAACCCGCTAATGCGGATTGGGCAATGGATGAAGTTGTCAATAAAAGCTCTGTGCCTGCAAAACTATTGCGCGATTTGGATGAGTTAATTCATTGTGCAATCTCGCTGTGCGAAGCAAATACACATATTGTGATTATGAGTAATGGTGGATTTGGTGGAGTGCATCAGAAGTTGATTGCGCAATTAAAAAAACATGCTCTGTGAAAATGGGGGAAAAATTATGACAAAACAACGCTCCATCACCCTCGCCATGACCGGCGCCTCCGGTGCGCAATACGGCTTACGTTTATTGCAATGCTTGCTTGCTGCAAATTGCAAAGTGTATTTACTACTTTCCAGTGCCGCTGAAGTTGTCATTCGCACTGAAACAGATTTGGATTTACCGGAAACTTTCGCTGAGCAGCAGATTTTTTTAAGTGAGATGTTTGAAGCGGATGACGACCAGTTACAACTGCTTGCGAAAGACGATTGGTTTTCACCAGTGGCCTCTGGTTCTAGTTCACCAAGTTCGATGGTAGTTTGCCCTGCGAGTGGCGGTACACTTTCGGCTATCGCGCATGGGGCGAGTAATAATTTAATTGAGCGAGCAGCGGATGTTGCGTTAAAAGAGCGGCGTCAATTAATTTTTGTCCCACGTGAGGCGCCCTACTCGGCAATTCATTTAGAAAATATGCTGAAACTTACACAACTAGGAGCGGTAATAATTCCCGCAAGCCCAGGCTTTTATATGCAGCCGCAAACCATTCAAGAATTAATTGATTTTATTGTAGCGCGCATTTTGGATCAGCTGGGTATTGAGCAAGATTTAATGCCACGCTGGGGCGAGGAATAATATGAGCTTGCCAAAAAAAGTTCGCATTGTTGAAGTTGGCCCGCGTGACGGTTTGCAAAATGAGAAGCAAATTATTCCAACCGCTGCAAAAATTTTATTGGTTGATCAGCTTGTAGAAGCGGGTCTAACCTATATAGAAGTTGGTAGTTTTGTTAATCCCAAATGGGTTCCTCAAATGGCGGATAGTGCCGAAGTATTCGCAGGCATCATACGCAACCCCAATGTAACTTACGCGGCGCTTATTCCAAACTTACAAGGCTATGAAAAAGCTATTGCAGCAAATGCAAATGAAGTAGCTATTTTTGCGGCCGCATCCGAAGCATTTAGTCAAAAAAATATTAATTGCTCTATCAGTGAAAGTTTGCAGCGTTTTGAAGTCTTAATGAATGCAGCTCAAGCGCAAAAAAATCCAGTGCGTGGTTATATTTCGTGTGTAATTGGCTGCCCTTACTCAGGCTTGGTTGATGTAAAAAAAGTTGTAACTATTGCCAAAGAATTATTAGCGATGGGTTGCTACGAAATTTCGCTAGGCGATACCATCGGCGTTGGTACAGCTGGACAAATCAAACATCTAGTTGAAACTCTCGCGCAAGATATTCCTATCGATAAAATCGCTGTACACATGCATGATACTTATGGCCAGGCACTTGCGAATATTTTCGCAGCACTAGAGTTAGGGGTGAGTGTTGTCGACAGTTCCATCGCAGGATTGGGTGGTTGCCCCTATGCTGCAGGAGCAAGTGGCAATGTTGCTACGGAAGATTTGGTGTACTTATTAAATGGTTTAGGAATTCAACATGGGGCGGACATAGAAAAATTAGTTATTGCAGGCAACAATATTTGTCAAAGTCTTGGCAAACCCACAGGGTCTAAAGTAGCGCAAGCCCTGAACCGCCATAGTTATGGCGCAACTATTTAACTCCTAGCGAACCCACAATTGACTCATTGTAATAATATTCATACAAAAAATTATTTTTTACTTTATTGCATAATATTCTACAGATCCAATTTTATATGCGTTTCCTGCGTATATATCAAAATTTAAAATTCTTCGCTCTATGTAGCGATTATTTCCTCAAAATTTGAATATATGCGCGTAATACTTTCAATTTTTTTATCGCGAAAAAATCATTTTATAATTTACTTACGCGAAAATAATGTAATCAAAAAATTCGCATTATAGAAATACTCTGCATTACCCCACTCTACTTTTTCCAATTTCTAACAGTCATTTTTTCGTTGTTGCATCTCACAATTTAGCTACTAAGGTTTAATTCATGAGTTTTTTATGTCGCTTTCAGCCTGTTACGAAAGCCAGCGAACAACTCGGTATCTAGTATTTTTTTTCAATCTTAGGAGAGTGCGTAATGCAAAAAAAATCTTGTTATTTGATAGGGCTTATCAGTTTGGCAACATTATTAACGGCGTGCGGCGGTGGAGGTTCAGACTCAGCCGTTCCTCCGGTCAGCGTAACAACATCGAGCGTAGGCGTTGCGACGTCAACAGCGGCGTCTACTCCTGCAAGCGTCGCGGCATCAAGTAGCGCTGCCTCTGCAGTAGCAACTACCAGCCTAGTTCTTCCTGAAAGCTTAGAGGTAGTAACCAAATGAAATCACTCAACAGTTTAATCATTAAGAATACTCTTGCTATTGCCATTGCAAGCACAGCTTCTATTTCATGGGCCGCGTTTGATGACGAAGGTACTCAGTACACTACTGATCCGCAGCGCTATCACATATGGAATGAAGCATTAAAACCAATTGAATTGGTGAATAGTATTTTGTGTTTTACAGGTCAGTTTAAAGCGCATAACTTTGTTAATGCTGGTCCTTACATTGCCTTGGCAGATGAAGGTATTTGCTTTGAGGATGAAGGCGGCGGCGATGCTTCATCGCAATCTGCAGGTTCTGCTAATACCCCGGTCTATATGAAAGCCATTGTAGAAGCGACTCGCGGTTCAGGGCCTACAGATCCTCTTATTGTTAAAGTATGGCTGCCTGAAATGGGTGGCGGTGGTGGTGAGTCACAATCGATCAAATTAAAATCCGTCATTAACAAAGGGGCCAGTGAAGAAAATCCGTTTGGTAGTTTTACCTTTAATTTTGCGATGTACGACTCCTTTGCGAGCGGCCAATCCATGGGCGGTGGCGAAATTAAAACCGTCGACATTCCCAATAAAATTGGCTTCACATTTTTTGAACAAGAACTCGGTGATCACAATGGCGCTAAAAGTGCCAGCGTAGTCATGAGTGCTGATCGCACCTCGGGAATTGCATTAACGTCTAGCAGCTACTCCAATGGCGAATTTAGCCAAGGGAATGCATTTGGCCTCGCCTTTAACGGAAGCAATGTGTTGCTACAAACGGCAGATAGCTACGCAAATTTACCTTATAAGCTTGATGACGATGGCTCGGGCACAGAAGCCTGTTTAAGTCGCACTATTTTTGATGAGACCGTGGGACGTTATGATCTTTACAACGCCGCCGACGGTAGTCGTGTAGAACTTAACTCTGGCTTAGCATTTAAATACGACAGTGATGAGGATGGGACCTTTGATAGTTTTGGGCATGTAGGGTATTGGGGCGTATGGGCAGAAAATCCGGATTCTCTAGTTAATGGCGCTACCATTAAAGTAGAAACTCATGGTAGCTCTACCCCCACCACCACCGAGTACACCATCCTTAAAGCGCCTGGTCGCCTGATAAAAAATACGGTGCAAGAGCTAACATTAAGCGAAACTCACGGCATCGATTTTTCTTACTGGAGCCAAGATGCGCAACAAGCCGGCTACAACAGCTGGGTTGTTCAGTACTTAACAACAATGGACGGCGTTAGTGCTGATGGATTCTACAAAACGGCAGGAAGTAGCCATGGTGACCAAGGCCCAATGAATGAACCACTAACCACCCCAGTGCTCATTACCTTAGGCGACCATGAATCTCTGCATATGAATTCACAACAATTGGGTGGTAACGTTCAATTTACCCAAGGCAACACTTCCTTAACATTCTTTAAACAAGAGTTTGTTAATGGCAGTGAAACAGCAGCTGGTGAGCTTTTTGCCGATGGCTCTGCAACGCTCCGTTGTATTGACCGTTGCCCTGTCGGAACCTTGGGCGCAACTGAGTTAGCATCTTGGGACTCAGCCTACTCTCCACCCGTTTCTGATCCAGCCAATGCCATAGTCTTTACGGTAAACAATACCGGTTTAAATCCACTAGCCCTAGTTCGCGATTCTAACGGTGAAATAGTGAAGTATGCAGATGACGTCACTGAAGCTAGCTTGCAAGCGTCAAATTCACCCAATTCATGGGGTGTTCGCTCAGGCCGAATGGTTACTGCAGATGTTCATGCAACTTTAACGAATGCTTGGGATATTCATAACCCATCCATAGTGACAGTTTTTTATGAGTGGGAAACAGGGCTGAACAGCTTCAATAAAACCACAAGCATCAAGGATGCAGACGGGGTAATTCAAACGTTCGATAAACCCATTCAAATCACTTACACCCACACTGACGCGAAAGATCGTACAGGCAATGCTGGTGAATTTGACAATAAATTATTGTTGTTAAATTACGGTGGTAGTGGCCAATTATGGGGTATCCCTAGTGCGCAATCTGATAAAGGCCGCTACCACCCGCTGTTTAGTATTGCAGACGGTACTATCATAGGATCAGATGATCAGTACGTTGTGAAAGCCCGCGAAGTTGAGGGTGCCATGCAGAACGCAGCCGGTCAATGTGACAGCTTAGTACTTACCGAGCCTGACGAACCTGTGCCTACGGCAATCACAGGTAATGCGGACATTGGTGACATGCCAGACGTGACTAGCGCGCCAGCAGTTATTGGTGGAGTGATACAAACACCGCAATAAAGCAGCACTTCGCTTTATAAATAATTGCGAATGAAACAGAGGGGTTAACAGCCTCTCTGTTTTTTTATGTCGGAAACTGTTTACTTCGAAAAAAAATCTTCACATCCTCTGCGTTTGCGTGTTGAATAGACACTCCTCAGATTTTTAATCGCACTATCCAATCGCTACTTACTTTTATATGACCCATTCCGATCTAGAACCTCAACATCTCAACAATAAACTCGTTCAGGAAACCGCTCAAATTCGCTGGCATGAATTGCAACGCTTTTTCGCGAGTGGCAGTGCGATTTTTGTGGCCACCCAACTTGATTTAACACAAGTTGCGTTGGAGATCGCGCAAGATAACGCAGCACAAATTAAATTGTGGATGGATGCCGGGTTAGTCGACGTAGTAAAAGATACACAAGCACAGCACTGGTATGAAAAAGATGCTTTACTTTGGGCAGTGGTCATTAAACCTTGGGTACTAGTACAGGACAAATCTATCATGAGCGCTGAGCAAACTTATGGTCAATAAACGCGTTTTAATTATTGATGACGAACCGGATATTCGTGAATTGTTAGAGATAACACTCGGGCGGATGCAGCTTACAACTGACTGCGCAGAAAATATTGCACGCGCAAAGCATTTATTACTGAATAACACATATGATCTTTGCCTCACCGATATGCATTTACCGGACGGCAATGGATTGAGCTTGGTAGAATTTATTCAGCAACAATTTCCGCGCTTACCGGTAGCTGTCATTACCGCACACGGTAGCGTGGATGCCGCTATCGAATCCATGAAAGCAGGTGCATTTGATTTTATTTCGAAACCCGTGGATTTGACAGTGCTGCGAAAACTTGTCAACACTGCGATTCAATCCAGTCAATTACCGACTACAAAATTACCTGCAGAAAGTTTAATTATCGGCCACTCAAAGGCGATTCAAGATCTAACACGCAGCATCCAGAAGTTAGCGCGTTCGCAAGCGCCGATTTATATCAGCGGTGAATCTGGCTCCGGTAAGGAATTAGTAGCGCGTTCTATTCATGAACTCGGTCCGCGTGCAAACAAACCTTTTATTGCTGTTAACTGCGGTGCTATTCCGCGAGAGCTGATGGAAAGTGAATTTTTCGGCCACAAAAAAGGCAGCTTTACCGGCGCACATCAAGACAAAGCTGGATTATTTCAAGCAGCTGAAGGAGGCACTTTATTTTTTGATGAAGTCGCCGATTTGCCGTTAGACATGCAAGTAAAATTACTGCGAGCGATTCAAGAAAAATCTGTACGCCCGGTTGGTGCTGCAGAAGAATTGCTAACAGATGTACGCATACTCTGCGCCACTCACAAATCATTGGAAACTGAAGTAAAAGAAAATCGGTTTCGTCAGGATTTATTTTATCGCTTAAACGTTATTCAGCTTAACGTTCCGCCGCTACGTCAACGTCGTGAAGACATTTT
>JANPKH010000328.1:0-4952 GCA_031425935.1 Gammaproteobacteria bacterium
ATTTTATTAAACGCATCGTTGATGACTCCTTCCCCTCCGGGACTTTCATTTCCAGTTCCTTGCATTGGTTGCAACTGCACGCCATTGGCAAAAATTTGCAATTGACTATCACTAAGCTCTCGATCATCAGCGGCAACCACGCCTACTTTAATACGAAAGGTTCCCGCTACGATATATTGCTGGTCTGCAGGTACAGTGATGCGAATTTCAGGTACTACATTACTGATGGGATGAACCAAAAAAGAACGACGAGCAATTTGCCCGGCATTATCTTCTAATAGAACTTCATATTCTGTTGGTTCTGCTTGATTAAATACAACACTGGCTGCTTTTTCAGCTAAATGCTTTTCAAAAGGTGCGGGACAATTCTTCAAAAAAGATTCTTCATATTCAACAACTTTAGAACCGTCACGCTGTATACGAAGAATAGAATAGCGACGTAAACCAGCATCGTCAGTTAATTCACTAGTGAGTCGAAACTTTTCACCCACTCTCAACCAGAATTCACCGTAGTTAAGGCGATCCGCCGTATTAATAATTTTCTTAAAACTGTTGCCAATCTGATAAGACGCAAATTCCTTAAACGCTAATTGAGGGACTTCATTTTGAACAATAGGTAGAGCAACTTTATGTGACGCTGATTGACCAGCGCGATCATTTGCAACCACGGTTAAGTTTAATTCACCTCCTCTATAGGTATCAGGTACGTCGTAACTAAATTTGTATGTATCATGATTAAAAATACCGCCTAGTTCGCTTACTAAACCATGATCATCAAATAATTGTAAACTCTCGAGACCATTGCTGTTATCCGAAACAGACACTAGCAACGGAATGCGCGTTTTGCGTGTCGTTTGCGTACCTTGAACAGGCTCGGTTATAGATAGATTGGGGATTGTATTATCTGTACCAATTTGGTCTTGATATAACGCGTGCATTGCAGACATGCCGCGTTCTTTTGAAAGACGATCAAGTGGTAACGCAAACAATTGAAATGCCTGACCTGATAAATTAGCTGGCACCGAGAAAAAATCGAATAAATTTTTGGGCGATTCGTTGACGGGTAATAAGATGCTGGCTTGTACAAAGGAACTGCCATTATTTTCACGAGTAGCATCAGCTAAATGCAAAGTTATGCGATCCATTCGCGATAGGCTGCGTGATTGTTCGCCATCTTTGAATATTAATTCACTTTTAAAACTACTTAGTTCTACATGAAATTCTTTAATAAAACTGGGTAAGCTAACTGCACCGCTAGCGGTGAATTCCGGGCGTACAATTAACTTAGTAACATCAGTCGGTAACCAATCCCTTAAAATAAGCACACCTTGTTTACTGGCAAGTTCACCTGCCGTTACTATTTTTGTTGTGTAAATATCACCACATAAATCGCCCGCGCGATATGACAAACGATAGTTGGTCGTCACACCACTATAGATCAACTTAAACGAATCAACATTTCTGCTATGTGAAAGTTTTAATCGTGCCTTCCCTCGGGAAAAGCTCCAATATTCTTTTTCATTTACTTGCAATTCACCCGTCGCCGAACCCGCTTCTGGATAATTGAATTCAATATGACCCTGATCATATTGTTGTTCGCCAGCAACAAGACCGCCACGAATAGCACGACCCGTTGTTTGATTATCCAACCCACCCAAAGAAGAAAATAATGATACAACTGCGTTGTTCTCGGCTGGATAATCGTCCGCTATTTGAAGGCCGTAAAAAGCAAGTGAACCTTGAATTGGCAACGCCAACGGGTTACGAGAAATCATCGTGACTTGTGCTGGAGCATCACGATTGATATGAATTTTTTGCGCTAAATTGGCTTTATTATTTGAAGTATCCGTCGCTTCAACCAGCAAAGTTATATCGGTGCCATTTTCAGGTATTGGCACATACCTGGATAAATCAATTGCACCTGAGAATTCTCTAGAAACCGTTGGTGAATTTACGATTGTTATTGGCACAATGATCCGTGTAGCGCTATCAATCAAGCTAACGCTATAAGATTTAATATTGATGTTATCAACAATTGCTAAAGCTAGATTTACTATCTGACGATCATACAAAACAGTACCAGGACTTTTTATTTGAATTCTTGGTGCTTCTGTATCTATTTTAATGGTTACTTTAACTGAAGGAGAATCACTGAAATTAATCCCATTATCATTGGCGCGAACTTTAAATGTGAGCGCCTTACCCGCATACACGTTAAATTCAGCAGGTATGCGTAACCTGGCTTTATAATCTGTATAGGTTTTTTCTGCAGCAAGAATTGAACCTATGGTGCCAGGGTTAGGTACATGTATTTGTTCAATGCGGTCGGTTCGGGTAAAGGTTTCCCAGTCTACTTTTATTTCTTCGCCTTCATCATTTACAAAATATGCCGATAAATTTGCAATATAGTAATCATCAGTTGCCGTTCCAGACACATCGAAACTTTCACCAGGATAAAGCTCAAAATTCTTTTCTGGTATAGCCATCCCAACTACAGGCGCTTCCGCGTCATCCATTATGACTAAATCGAGTAGATTTTCTGCTATTTGTCCGCTGCCATCAATTGCTCGAACACCCACCGCGATAGTGCCATTGGCAGGACGATTAGGTACGCGTATGTGAGCGCTAAAATAAGTGCCGTCGGTAATTATTTTTGTTACATCAGCGCCTTCATATGTTCTATTTATTATTTCTGTTCCATTTAAGCGCGTAAAGAAAATAACCTTGATAACTTGGCGATCATCACTAACTAATGCATTAATAGTAATTGCTTCGCCTTCTACAAATCTGGAACCAGCAGCAGGATGACGAACCGAGATAAGGGGTGGGCTATCACTACCGACATCATAAAACCAATCTGTTGTTGCACTATTGCCAAAAACATCTGTTGCGGTAACCGCAAATGTCAGAGTACTTTTGTTAGCTGGAATTTTGTAACTGAATAAACCCTCTTCTGAGCTTTTCGTAAAATTGTTGTTCGAGTAAACAATAGTATTATTTTCTTTTATTGAAATACTTGCCACACGGCTTTCGTCAATTGCTCGCCATTTTATGCTCAATGTTTCATTGGCATAAAGCGTTGTGCCTTGCGTAGGATGACTAATTGCTGCTTGCGGTGCCGCAGAATCACGACGTATATTAATTTCCTTATGCTTAACGGCAGAGGCTTGTCCGAGCTTATCGTAAGCAATAACCTCAACATCTACTGTCTGATTCACATTAGACAACTGTTGAGATGCCAGCTCAAAAACATCATACGCCTGGATGAGAGGCATTGGCGCCAGACGGGGCGCACTATCAAGAACAACGGTTTTTAATAATTGATCAGCAATCCGATATTTAATTTCAAGACGTTCAACAGCTTTATCATCTTTAGCTAAAATTTCAATTTGCACAGCATCCAAGGAAAAATAACTTGAATGATTAGCGACAATATCAGTTACTTCTGGTGCGCGATCTTTTCTGATACCAATAATTATTTCAACTTTCGAACTATTACCAATCTCATCGTATGCAGTTACGGTGATGGGATAGGAATCGTATTCTACATTTTGTAAATTAGAAAACGCGGGAGCTTTAATGAGTCTTAACGCAGAATATGCACGCAACGCACCTGGAATTTGTTGAAGAGGAAAATCTTCGCCCGTTAAAACATCTGCACTATTCCCAGTAAGAATATAATTAAATCCCAGTTTACGAACACCTGTTAATTTAATGTTCGTAACGCCTACGTTATCGTAACCTGCAACCTTCATTACAAATTCGCTATTCTCTATAACTTCTGCAATATCCTTACCCACATCTACCATAGAAATAACGGGCGATGCCAAATTGATAACTGGTGGCTCTTTATCGTGCCCCAAAGTTACTTTTACTTTATTGCTATCTGCCTGCTTATTAGCGCTGTCAGTAGCAACCGCGTAAATTGTTAATACTTGTTCTTTTTCGATGGCTTTAGGTGTTTCATAATTGTAAGCATAGGGTGCAGTTATATCGGAACCTACGAGTTTCTCGTTAACAAAAAAATCGACGCGCCCAACTTTTAAATCATCTACCGCATTAGCTCTTATTTGTATCGGCAAACCTGAAACAAATGAGGCACCTTCCGTGGGATTAGATAGCGCCACTGTAGGTGGCTCGTCACCTTTGACATTAATTTTCAGGTCATCAGAATAGCCAACTTGCTGATGGAAATCGGTTATTTTTGCACGAAAACGTAAAGTGTCGCCAAGCTCTTCAGGCTTGGCAACATAATGAAATGTGACTGATTTTGAACGAGGCGCAATGCTGTTTAAGGTTTTTTCCTCACCCGTTATAGAGCGGCTACCAAATAATTTATCATTAACGTAAAGTTCAATACTCGTGCCCAATGCTAGCGTATCGTCTGTCGCTTCAACAACAATTGGTAAATCTTGTGAGACCGTCAGGCTCGTGCCAGCTACTGGCTGGAGAAAACGTGCAGTTGGTGGGGTATTTTTGATAAGACGAATGAGCTTTGTCGGAGCATTGGATTGGACGTTATGGGCATGAACAATTGCAGAAACTGACATGCTAGTTTCATTGGTGGAAATCGCAGGCAAATTAGCATTCAGGGACCATAGCTCAACCATCTCTTCAGCTGGCTTACCATCCTTTATAGTTTTACGAACTTCAATCGATGGAAAACTTGCTTCGCCGACCTTACTTCCGTCAAAGAAAAATTCAACCTGTGAAATACCGCTACGGGACTCTACATCGGGCAATATTCCCAGCGAGCTGGATATTTGCATGGTTATTGACGATTTTTCAACACCTCGCTGACCATCGGAGGGCAATTCAAACACGTATGGAGGTACAGCTGCCTTTGGCTTGGAAACAATCTGGACTTTGTAATCTAGCGCTTGTTGTTTTTGACCGGCGCTATCGATTGCAACAGCGGATAAAGTAAGAGTTCTACCCTCAAGTTCCTCTGA
>JANPKH010000329.1:0-2492 GCA_031425935.1 Gammaproteobacteria bacterium
CTGCATCTGCTCTACGCCCGCTTCTGGACCAAAGTCATGCGCGACCTTGATTTGGTCAAGGTTGATGAACCCTTTACCAAACTGCTGACGCAGGGCATGGTGCTGAACGACATCTATTCGCTCAAAAATGACAAGGGTGGCATTGAGTATTTCTGGCCGCACGAAGTAGAAGACATTCATGATGCGACGGGAAAAGTAACGACGGCCAAACGCAAAACTGACGGTCTGATCGTGAACTACGAAGGCGTAGGCACCATGAGCAAGTCCAAAAACAACGGTGTCGATCCGCAGGACCTGATTGAAAAGTACGGCGCCGACACGGCCCGCCTGTACACCATGTTTACCGCGCCACCAGAAGCCACGCTGGAGTGGAATGACGCAGGCGTTGAGGGCAGCTACCGGTTTTTGCGCCGCGTGTGGAATTTCGGTGTCAAGTTGCATGCTACTAATTCAATAGCTACTGATGGCCGTACTCATTGGGCAGAGGGCACATTTGGCAAAGAAATCAAGGTTTTGAGGCTGGAAATTCATACCGTACTCAAGCAAGTTGACTACGACTACCAGCGCATGCAATACAACACGGTGGTATCGGGCAGCATGAAATTGCTCAACGCGCTGGAAGACTTCAAAAGTCAGGAGTCCGACGCCTCGGGTGCAGCCCTTCGCGAAGGCTTCAGCATCCTGCTGCGCTGCCTTTACCCCTGTGCGCCGCACCTGGCCCATGCGCTGTGGGTTGACCTTGGCTACGCGACTGAGCACGGCGACCTGCTTGACGCACCCTGGCCTGAAGTTGACGCCAGCGCCTTGCAGCAGGACGAGATTGAGCTGATGCTGCAAATCAATGGCAAGCTGCGCGGCTCTGTCACCGTCAGTGCCACCGCAGACAAGGCCACGATTGAAGCTGCCGCGCTGGCCACTGATGCTTTTATCAAGCAGGCCGCCGGTGCCGCGCCCAAAAAAGTGATTGTGGTGCCGGGCCGCCTGGTCAATATTGTTGTTTGAAACGCTCTGGCTTTACCCTTAACTGAACCGGAAAAACCATGCAACGTCGCTTACTCCTCGCCCTGATGGCTTCCACCGCCGCTCTGGGTCTTTCGGCCTGTGGTTTTGCGCTGCGCAAGGCACCAAACTTTGCTTTTAAAACCCTGTTCAGTCCGCTGTCTGAAGGCTCGGTCCTCGGGGTGGAACTCAAGCGCTCGCTGGAGTCCAGTGGCAAGGTGGTGGTGTTGACGGACGCGAGCCGGATCAACGAGGCCGATGTGGTGCTGGACGTACTGGCCGAGCAACGCGAAAAAACCGTGGTGGGCCTGAACGCCGCAGGTCAGGTACGCGAGTTTCAGCTGCGCATTCGCTTCAAGTTCAAGCTGCGCACGCCGCAGGGCAAAGAGCTGATTTCCGAGACTGAAATTTTGCAGCAGCGCGACATCAGCTTTAACGAGTCAGCCGTGCTGGCCAAGGAAGCCGAAGAGGGGCTGCTGTACCGCGACATGCAAAGCGATATCGTGCAGCAGATCATGCGTCGCCTGGCCGCAGTGCAGTCGATAAACTAGCAGCCGCTACAAACCCCTGATGATTCTCTTGGTGCCGCGCTCGGCACCACCTTCATTGCCAGGTTTGTCGCTATATAGATAGGCCGATATGGCGTCGGTCAGTTTTTCAGCCTGGTTCACGGGGTTGTCGCCGCTGACCATCAGGCTGGTAACCAGCGCTTCAATCACCAGCAGCGCAGCGCCTTTGCTGCTCGACAACACCGGATGCGAGGCGGGTGCTATCAGCACGTCATGGGCCCACGGCGTAAGGGGTGACGCCATTGAATCCGTCAACGCGATCACATGCGCATAGCGGTCACGCGCGTAGCGCGTCAGCATCACCGCATCGCTGGCATAGCGCGGGAAAGAAATGGATATCAACAGATCTTTCGGCCCGATGTTCATTAGCCGGCCCGCAGCAACTTCAGTTCCGCCAAACTCGACAACATTGATGGACTGGCGGCAAAAAGGCTGCAGGTCCAGTGCCAGCATGGCTGACAAATGCGAGCTGATGCCAAAACCAAGTGTGTAAACGGTTTCTGCCGCCAGAATTTTGTGGGCGGTAGAAGTTAAAAGCGAAGGGTTCAGGCCCGCAGCAGCAGCCTGCAGGTTGGCCAGGCTGGCCTCCAGGCTTTCGGCAATGATGGGGTTGTTACCTCCGCCTTTTTCATTGCTGCGGCCCAGGGCGTCGCGCAGCTTGTCCACCGGGTGAAAAACCGGCTGCAGCGCATTTTGCAGTGCATCGGCAATGCCGCTACGCAGCGCTGCATAGCCGGTAAACCCCATGGTTTTTGCAAAGCGGCTGAGCGTGGCGGTAGATGTCTGGGTGTTTGCGGCCAGCTCTTCAATGCCCCAGGCGGTGGCGCGTACCGGGTTGCGCAGCAAAAAGTCGGCAATTGCCAGATTGGACCCCCGCCCTTCGGCAAGCACCTCACGCAGTTTGAGGCCCAGCGGCGATTGGGC
>JANPKH010000330.1:0-2809 GCA_031425935.1 Gammaproteobacteria bacterium
ACCACCACCTACGCACCGGTCACCCTCTCCCCCGGTGGCGGGGAAATCCGCAGCCTTACCTACCCGGACGGTTCCACCGCCATCACCACCAGCTTCCGGGATGGGCGCGTCCAATCCCGCACCGGCACTGCCGTAGCGGATACCAGTTATGCCTACAGCGTCCATCCCACCCTGACCTTTGGCACGCTCAAAGGAACCACCACCCGCACCACCCGCCTCACCGCCGCCGGAGGCACGGACGAATGGACGGAGGAATCGCACGATCCCCTGCAACGCCTGGCCCAAACTGCCTATAGCGGCACCACGAATCCTGCCACCAACGCCTACTACCCCGCCACCGCAGCTCCCGGCAGCCGGGGCCGCCTGTCCAGCACCACCGATGCCGATGGTGTTGCGGTCACCTATACCTACAACACTGAGGGAAAGCATTCCAGCAGCACCAGCCAACACCCCGGCCCTGGTGGAACCCGCGTGGACAGCATTACCCAGGATGTCATCAGTTCCGTTACCCTGAAAGGCGTCACCCTCACTCCCGCTTACCGCACCATCCGCACGATCAGTGGCACCGTCACCAGCACGACCTACCGTTCCGGGGATAGCCTGAAGTCCGGCTCCTCCAGCTTCGGGCGGGATACCGTCAGCTTCCGCAGTATCGCTGATGACAACGGGAACTGGACCACCACCACCACTGCTCCCAACGATACCAAAACCCAAATTTCCTTCACCCAAGGCGGCCTCACCCAAATCAACCGTTTCCGCAATACCAGCGGCACCATCATCGCCAGCACCACCATCGTCCGCAATCCCCTCGGCCGCCTCCTCACCTCCACCGATAGCCGAACCGGCACCACCACCTACTCCGACCACACCTCCGCCGGACAGGCCCGCACCAGCACCCTGCCTGGATCCCGGGTCACCGCGGTTACCCTTGATGTGATGGGCCGCCAAACTGCCGTAGACGCCCCGGACAGTGCTCTTTCCAGCAATGTCGGCGGCGGCACTTCTTCCAATATCACCTCCACCAGCTACTATCCCACCGGGCGCATCAAAGCTCAGTGGGGAGCGCAGACGAATGCCGCGTTCTACCTCTACGACGAGCAAAACCGCATGACCGGCCTGCGCACCTACCGTAG
Organism: Gammaproteobacteria bacterium; assembly: GCA_031425935.1. GTDB lineage: Bacteria > Pseudomonadota > Gammaproteobacteria > Pseudomonadales > Cellvibrionaceae > Cellvibrio. The sequence continues at coordinate 1,134 of JANPKH010000330.1, forward strand.
CCTTGCCACCGGGACTGAACCCGTGTTGGCCACTACCGGATTTGACTCCACCACTTGGATTTACGACCCTGCGCGGGGCTGGCTCACCGGCAAGCGGGATGCCGCCAATGCCGGGGCCAACTATACCTACACCCAAGCGGGCCGCCTGCGCACCCGCCAGTGGGCACGGGACGCGTGGACCCGCTACGACTACCACGCCGCCAGCGGCGTCCAGACCTACACCCGCTACTTCACCGCCGCGACCGGCTCCGCCGCCGTCCTCGCCGCCTCTGCCGGGAATGACCCCAACACCCCGGATACCTCCTACAGCTTCGATTCGTTTGGCCGCCTGGATACTGCCAGCACCTTCCCCGGCAGCACGCCCTCCGTCATCCTCACGTCCAACAAGTTTTTCTACACCGCCAACTTCACCCTCGATAAGGAAGACATCACGATAGACCCCGACGGCAGCGGCCCCATCCCCGCGCTCACGCGCACCCTCGACCGAAAGGAGGACACCCAGCGCCGCACCACCGGCTGGGACTTGCTGGATGGCACCGCCCCCGAGCACGGCAACACCTACGCCTACCGCCCCGCTGATGGCCGCCTCGATAGCGTCACCGGCCCTGGCACTACCGGAACGTTCACCTACGGCTACACCCCTAACTCCTACGGCCTCACAGCCACCGTCACCGGCCCCGCCCACACCGTCACCAATACCTGGCTGCCGGACCGGGATGCGCTTGACCTCAAGGAAAACAAAGTTGGCACCACCAACATCTCGACGTATGATTACAGCGTGAATGCGCTGACCCAACGCGAAGGAGTGCAGACCAGCGGGACCGCCTTTGCCGCCGCATCGCTGGGCACCACCGCGTGGGGCTACGACGCTCTCGGCCAGGTCGTCAGCGCGGACCACCCCACCGCCGCCAAGGACTTCGGTTACTCCTTTGATGGGATGGGTAACCGACAAAAATCGTCACGGCAAACGATCTCGGTCCAGACGGCGTCCGGCAGTAACCTGGCGGTGTATCGTTCCGGTAATTTATCAACCTCTTCCCCCGGCGGTAATTCCTTAAACCAATATGGGCTGTTGGAACTTTATGACGAGGATGCTGTGGTCAACTCCTACGATGCCGACGGAAATCAAACGGGAGGAAACTTTCCAGGACCATTCATTCCCGGCACCCGCACCTACGATGGGCAGAATCGTCTCATCGGGTGCTCTTTCGATGATGGTGATCCGGTAGCCTACACCTACGATGCTTTTCATCGCCGCGTGGCCAAACGCATCGGCACGGGCGACGTGACCCTGACACTCTATGACGGCTGGAATCCCGTGGCGGAATACAGCTACACCACCAGCCACATCCTTAACAAATCCTACACCTGGGGCAAGGACTTAAGCGGCAGCCTTCAAGGCGCAGGAGGAGTCGGGGGCCTGCTGGCGGTTTCTCTCAACTCTCAACCTTCAACTCTCACCTACTACCCCACCTACGACGGCAACGGCAACATCAGTGAATACCTGAGCACCACCGGCACCATCGCCGCCCACTACGAATACGGCCCCTTCGGCGAACTCACCACCGCCACCGGCCCGCAGGCCACCCTGTTCACCCACCGCTTCTCCACCAAGCCATTGGATGCAGAAACGGGGTATTACTACTACGGCTACAGATTATACGACCCGCTCAGCG
>JANPKH010000331.1:0-92020 GCA_031425935.1 Gammaproteobacteria bacterium
TAAAATCCGGGTCACCGGCAATACCAGTAAGGCGTAAATTGGCTCCAGTAGTGCCTGAAACACCAGGACTTCCAGTTCTGTTATCAATAATCCACTGACGAATATCTCTCTGATCAACATTTCCTGCTGCACGAGCTTCGACAACATACCCGCCTTCAGATGGATTGTAGGTACCATCAAATACGGTATCGACTATTTCAGTTGTAACATAATTAGAAATATCTTTCTTGAAATAGCCAACGGAAGCGTAGCTAGTTTCAGCAAAATACCATTCAACTGAAAGATCAAAGTTAGTTGCTTCCAACGGTTTCAACCCTGCGGAACCGGTATTACCATTACCTCCAGCTCTATTTGCCAATGCTGCAACGCTTACACCACCTCTCAAGTCGTTATAATTCGCACGACCAATAGATTGGTTTGCTGAAGCACGCACTTTGAGATTTTCGATAACTTCCAAACTTACATCTACGTTTGGCAAGAAGTAAGAGTAACTACCACTTTGCGATAAATACTCACGTTCACCTGTAGGTGTTAATTCAATTTCAGTTTCCGCAATCCACACAGCACCTTGGTAAGTTACCGATGCTGATGCTGATTCAACATCTGTTGTTTCATGGCGCATGCCTAAGTGCATATCAAAAGGCATAGAGCCAAGATCAGCTTTGAAGTTGTGTTGTACATAGAAAGCTCTAGTGGTTTCCTCTACGATTACGTCATTGCCTCTATCCCAATCACTAGAAGGACAAAACATAGACAAACCGCTACCACAATCACCAACAACTGCTCCTGCAGCATATTGTGCAGTCAACGTAGCAAGCGCAGGATTAAACTTGGATTCCGCTAGAGCTCGCAAACTGTTGTAGTCTGTTGAAAAATACTTATCTTGAATATTAGCTGTACTTAACACTGTGCCATCAGCCAAAGTGGAGCCACCAACTCTTTGACTCGCGATCTCAAAATTACCGAAATCGCCATCAAAATGACTTTTGACGCTGTCTTCAGTACCTGTAAACGCAGCAGTAAGGTCACCACGAACACCAAGACCGTTCCAGTCATTACGTTGCACATTTGTGGACTGATTGCGGTTTTCGATTTTTGATGTAGAAAGACCGAAGTCAATACTATTAGAGTCATCAAACGCGTAATGACCACCAAGTTTAATTTGGTCTACGGTTGATTTATCCTGGCTATTGCCAATTACGCTACCAGTAACCCGCATATCGTCTGGCACGACGGCGTTACCGCCACCTACGATTAATGCAGGAATATCGCCAGTGAAGTCAGTCGTAGCACTAGTTCTAATGAAGGCTGCAGTTGACAAATTAGTTGAAGAACCTAGATTGCTGTTCGGAGCACGCTCTGCAGTAGACGTAGAAACATCAAAAGTAGCGGTGAAGCTATCGGATACATCCCACTCCAAGTTAAAACCTACAGCTTCGCCGGTAAATTCATTAGAGTTTATACCTGCAGCCATCGACATATCTGCTGGGCTACTATATTCCTCAGAGTAAAGCAGAGGTGAAGTATGTGGGCCATCTGTCCAAACGTTGCGCGATGGTGCAAAAGTAAACCATGCAGAAACATCATTTTTTTGCTCTTCAACAGTACGACTATAAGCATCAACATCCAAAGTCATTTTAATGTTGTCAACTGGTTTCCATTGCAACACTAACTGGCCATTCAAACGCTCTCTTTGTGCTTCATAGAAAGTATAAACGGTAGTTTGTGGCACTGAGTAGTGTTCATCATCAGTCGCACGATTAACTTGATTGGTTTTTGGTACACCACCCCATGTGGCATTAGTTCCACTCCAATCTTGGTCTTGTTGGCCTTCAAAGCTGCGCCAGCCGGTACCAACAGTAGCTTCTGAGGCGCCACTTTCACGTTCCTGATAGCTTACTGCAACCGAAACACCGATGGTGTCATCGGCAAAGGTATTCGAGAAAAGGGCAAAAGCTTCCGGAGTAACACCGCTGTCCTGTGACGAATCGTCAGATACGCCTTGAAGCTTAAATACTGCTTTTAAGCCAGGGCTGTTTAATGGGCGAGCCGTGCCTATGTTTACGGTAGAGCCCATGCCGCCGCTGTCTAGCGTAGCATTAGTTGTTTTAGCAATAGAAACAGAAGAAACCATTTCAGAAGCTATGTTAGAGAAGTCAAAAGAACGGTCGCCGGTAGTACGTGCAATGGTGCGGCCATTGAAGGTTACTAAGTTATGCTCTGGACCAATACCGCGAACGGTGATTTTTTGACCTTCACCGCCTGCACGATCGATGGATACACCTGGAACACGTTGCAAAGATTCTGCAAGGTTGGTATCTGGCATTTTACCGATATCTTCTGCAGAGATTACGTCTACAACACCAGCAGCGTCACGCTTGACGTCCATAGATTTTTGCAAACTCGCGCGAATACCACTAACTACAATTTCTTCAACAGCATCTGTATCTTGAGCTAGCGCAGAAACGCTAACACCTGCCAATGCAGAAGCAATTGCACTGACAATGATTTTCTTTTTAAAACTTATAGTTTTTTGCATGGAGTTATTCCTCGAAACTTTAATTGTTATCGTAACTTTCTGTTTGCTGCCGCTCTCATAAGATCGCTGCGACTGGCAAGTTAACATACTGTTTTGATTTTCTCTAGAATAAAAAATTGATATTTAGTTGTTTATTCAGTCATTAACCCTTCTAAATTCACCACTTACACAAGCCTTTTTTGATGTATTTTTAAAAAGTTGCTCATCTGATGGTAAGTTTGTACAAAGAATGTGCTAATAAATCACTAAAACCTATTCAGTACTCTTCAATCTTTCAAAAAAGCTTTTCTATCACCGAAAATCTTTTGTATGTAAACGTTTCTTAGCCTAGCAGGCCTTATGATTTTTTTGAAATAAATAACATAATTTTTATAATTGTATGGGTTTTATAAGTGTTGGAGCCTGGTTTTGTACACTTTATAACCATCACTTAATCGATGCGCGAAGATAAATATTTCACTATTTGGCGCGAAATATTGCTTTTCTTACCATCCGACTAATTAATATTTAAATTGTGGTCAACACGAATAGAACAAACATTAAAAGCTGAAATTCTATGTAGCAGTGACCGATAATCTTTGGTGTTTCATTTCAAATTTAGTTAATTTACAAAACAATTCTCTACAAAGGCCAGAACATATTTGGCAAACCTTGTTTACGCATTAACGCCGCAATGTCCATACTCACCGCAACGCCTGCGTGCACCAGCACCCCTCCCCAAATGGAACGAGAGCGTAGCGCCAGAATCCCTAAGAACAAACCAAAAAAAATTGCACCTGTCGCCTCAAGCCAGAGTTTGGGGAAGTGAATCATTAAATAAGGTACGCACATAACCCAAATAGCATTTGCACCAATGGCAGGGCGCAATGCATTTACTACAAAACCGCGAAAAAAGAATTCTAAAAATACGAATTGGCAGAGATACAAAAATTCCCATCCCAGAAAATCTGCCCAACTGCGCCCTGCCAAATTATAAAACGGATAATGATTAACAAAATCCTCACCCAAACTCACCAAATAGACAAACACTAAAATGGGGCTGAGCAATAATAAATACCCACGCCAATGTTGCGACGTTTGATTTAGTTGCCAGCCGAAATCGCGCACTCGCTGTTTAAAACAATAGCGAATACAGAATGCTGGCAAAACAATATAGCTAATAAAATGCACGCTAGTCCACCATCCATATTCATATAGCTCTGCCCAGCCTGTCTGAGCTAATTGGTTTCGATAGTAGTTGCCAGGTAAATTTTTCCATTCAGCCATTAGCTGTAAAAAATTATAAAAGTTATCAGAAAATTTTGCATAATGATCAAGCAACAAACTTAAACATACACAAGCAAGCACTATCACCACACGGCGTAATGCTTGTGGTTTATCCAGCGAATATGACGGCGCTTGGGCATCAATTTCATCAAGCGCGATTAAAATATTCCTTGGGTATAATGATTTTAATAAACGGTTCAACAAAAGGTTACACTCCTTTAAAAGGTAAATTATTCTTTGCATCCTCACAGTAAGCACGTACGCCTTCTGCTTCTTGGTCAGCGAAGTTGCTTATCGCTTGTTGAAACTCATCGCGCAGGAGCCAATGATTGGAATACGTAATGATGGGCTCAAAGCCACGCTGTATTTTGTGCTCTCCTTGTGCACCTCCATCAAATCGTTGCAGGCCTTTCTTAATCGCATAGTCAATGCCTTGATAATAGCAAGTTTCAAAATGTAAGAAATCATATTCTTCCAAGCACCCCCAATAACGACCATACAGCGTGCTACCGTCTTTAAAAAATAATGCAGCGGCGATAGATTTAGTTTGATGCTGGGCGATAACCATCATTACGGCAACAGAAAAATTTTCACCTATTAATGAAAAAAATTGTTCCGTTAAGTATCCGCTGTGGCCACTGCGCTTAATATAGGTGTTGCAGTAGAGCTGATAAAATAATTGCCAATCCGTTGCGCTAATATCGACGCCTTCCTTTGTTAAAAAAATAATTTCTTGCTCTTTGACTTTACTACGCTCTTTATTTATATTTTTTCGCTTGCGCGAAGTCATCGTTGCAGTAAAGTCGTCCCAACTTTCATAGTTGCGATTAAACCAGTGAAATTGGCAGCCAATACGCTGTACGGTTGCAGAAGAAATGAGTTGTTCGGAAATTTCTTTTGTAATAAACAAACAATGCCAACTTGATGCATTTAATTCATGCGTGCGTTTTTTTATAGCTGCCACTATTAACGGGATTAATTCAGATTGTTTTGCAGCGTCTACCATTAAAATTCGTGAGCCACTACACGGCGTAAACGGAATAGCAGAAATTAGCTTCGGATAGTAATTTAAACTATAGCGCTTATAGGCATCAGCCCACGCCCAATCAAAAACATATTCTCCATACGAATGATATTTTATATATAGAGGCATGGCCGCGATTAATGTGCCCTCCTCTTCAACGAGCAGATGTTGTGGCTGCCATCCTTTTTCGTGACTAACGCTACCGCTCTTTTCAAAGGCAGATAGAAAATCATGACGCACAAATGGATAATCATCAGGACACAGTGCATCCCATCGTGCAGCGTCAATAAGTTGCAGATTATCGATAAACTTAAAATTGATAGACATATTATTAAGCATAGTGATGCATGATATTAAGCAGATGAAAGTAACATTAGCAGGCTACGGGAATTCTACACAGCGTTTTAGCAAACCCCATCTTGCCTGCCCATTAGAGATAATGCCTATCTATTTATTCAAATTGCAAAAGCACTAATAAATAAGGCGGCACATTGGCCGCCTTATTGATCAACAAAACAAAAACTATTCTTTCGCACGCTCTTCCAAAATCGCTACGGCAGGCAATACTTTGCCCTCCACGAACTCAAGAAAAGCACCACCACCTGTGGATACGTAAGAAATTTTATCCGCAAGATTCCACTTGTCAATTGCAGCCAATGTGTCGCCGCCACCTGCTACAGAGAAAGCGTTGCTTGCTGCAATTGCGCGAGAAATAGCTTCAGTGCCTTTTGCAAAAGCATCGAATTCAAATACTCCTACTGGACCATTCCATAAAATGGTTTTTGCGTTTTTGATAATGTCGGAAACATGAGCTGCTGTTTCTGGACCGTAATCGATAATTTCTTCGTCGGCTTTAATTTCGCTAACTTTTTTCACAACTGCAACAGAATTATGATTCCAAGATTTAAAACCTTCTTTAGTTACACGCACATCAGTCGCAAAAACAACTTCGGTGGTTTTGCACAAGCGCTGTGCTTCTGGAATTAAATCTTTTTCGTGAAGTGAATTGCCAACTTCATTTCCTGCCGCTGCAACAAATGTATTTGAAATTCCGCCGCCAACAATAAGAATATCGGCAATTTTTGACAGCGCATCCAACACACTTAGCTTAGTAGACACTTTGGATCCACCGACAATTGCAACTAAAGGCCGTGCCGGGTTATCCAATACTTTCGCGAGTGCTTCAAGTTCGCTTGAAAGTAACGGACCTGCACATGCGATAGGCGCAAATTTTGCCACACCATGAGTAGATGCTTGCGCGCGATGCGCGGTGCCAAAAGCGTCCATCACAAACACGTCACACAAGGCAGCCATTTTTTTACTAAGTTCGTCGGTGTTTTTTCCTTCGCCAACATTGAAGCGTACATTCTCAAGCAGCACCAAATCGCCTTCTGTTGAAGAGCTAGTGGGCATTGCAAAACCATCTACCCAATTTTTAACGAGCGGTACATCGCGGCCTAATTTTTCACTCAAGTATCTTGCGATAGGTGCAAGTGAAGACGCTTCTTCGTAAACACCTTCGTCAGGCCGACCGAGATGCGACATCACCATCACTTTTGCACCAGCAGCTAGAGCGGCTTGTATTGTAGGTATGGATGCATCTATGCGCACACCACTGGTGATACGCCCATCTTCAAGCGGTACGTTTAAATCCTGACGAATCAAAACACGTTTGCCCGCGAGGTTTTGGTCTTTCATTAATTTTACTGTCATGTTTATACGTCTCAAAAAATAGAATTGTTGCAAATAATATTGATTAAAAATCTTGATAGATATAGCGAACCAAAACAGAAGCTCCAGCTGTTGGACAATTGGGCAGTGAAACATTAATAGACTTCTCGGTATTAGCAGCAGCTAACAACATCGAAAACCATGCTTTCCTTGCCTCTGAATCCAGTGGAAATTGATAATAAACGCCAATGCCCTGACCGCACTGATCATTTTTAAGACTAAAGAACACCCAATTACCATCATTATTTACATAGAGACGAGCAATTTTTCCACTTACTTCTGTAATGGCAAATACGTTGAATGACAAACACACCAATAAAAATACTGCAGCTAACTTTTTCATTTGAACCTCCATAATTAACAAAAATTAAACTACTTACTAATAGTGGCCCTTTTAATCTTCCAACAACTCTTCAACCGTACTCACGATGTTATCCACTGTAAAGCCGAAGAAATCGAGTAGCGCTGGGCCAGGTGCTGATTCACCGAAACCTTGCATGCCGACAACACGACCATCCAGCCCTACGTATTTCATCCAGTAGTCCACATGTGAAGTTTCTACTGCAACGCGAGCTAATACACTGAGTGGTAATACTGACTCTTTGTAGAGCGGATCTTGACGATCAAATACGCTGGTGGATGGCATTGATACCACACGCACATTACGGCCATTCGCTTTCAATTGCTTGGCTGCTTTTACGGTAACTCCGATTTCTGATCCGGTTGAAATAAGGATCGCATCTGGCTCACCAACAGAATCTATCAAGATGTAACCACCGCGTGCAATCAGACCAACCTGCGCTGGCGTGCGCACGACAGCATCGAGATTTTGGCGGCTGAAAACCAAAGCTGTTGGGCCGGTTTTGCGTTCTATGGCCGCTTTCCACGCAGCAGCTGATTCTGCAGCATCGGCAGGGCGCCAGGTGTCGAGATTTGGTGTCACACGCAGAGTGGCCAACACTTCAATTGGTTGATGCGTGGGACCATCTTCACCTTGACCGATGGAGTCATGGGTATAAACAAAGATGTTTTGCAATTTCATCAACGCTGACATGCGCACCGCATTGGCTGCGTATTGCTGGAACATTAAAAAGGTTGCGCCGTAAGCGATAAAACCACCGTGAGCGGAAATACCGTTCATCATGGCGCTCATGCCGAATTCGCGCACACCGTAGTAGACATAATTACCGCTGGCATCCTCAGCAGTTACGCCTTTAGAGCCCTTCCACAGAGTGAGGTTAGAACCCGCCAAATCTGCAGAGCCACCTAACAGCTCGGGCAACACTGCACCAAACGCGGCGATAGAATTTTGTGAGGCTTTACGGCTAGCAATGCTTTCGCCTTTGGCCTGGCTTTCTTCAATAAAAGCTTGGGCTTTTGCGGAGAAATCTGCTGGCAATTCGCCATCTATCACACGACGTTTAAATTCTGCGGCCAATTCGGGGAAGACGGCTTGGTATGCAGCAAACTTATCTTTCCAGGATTGCTCGGCGGCAACACCTTTAGCTTTAGCATCCCAACCGGCATACACATCAGCCGGAATTTCAAAGGCTGGATATTCCCAGCCGAGAGTTTTGCGCACCAATGCCACTTCATCAGCACCAAGCGGTGAACCGTGACAATCGTGAGAGCCTTGCTTATTGGGCGAACCAAAACCAATGGTTGTTTTGCAGCATATAAGTGTTGGTTTGCCCGTTTCAGCGCGGGCAGCTTCAATGGCCGCTTTAACTGCTTGTGCGTTGTGACCATCTACTGCAGGAATAACATGCCAGCCGTAGGCTTCAAAACGCTTAGGCGTGTTATCGGTAAACCAACCTTCTACGTGACCATCAATAGAAATACCGTTGTCATCGTAAAATGCGATTAGTTTGCCCAAACCCAAGGTTCCGGCCAATGAACATGCCTCGTGAGACACACCTTCCATCATGCAGCCATCACCCAGGAAAACATAAGTAAAGTGATCAACTACATTATGACCAGGACGGTTAAATTGAGCGGCGAGTATTTTCTCAGCCAGCGCCATACCCACACCATTAGCTATACCTTGACCGAGTGGTCCGGTGGTTGTTTCCACACCCACCGTATAACCACGCTCAGGATGACCAGGAGTTTTGGAATGCAATTGGCGAAATTGTTTGAGATCATCAATTGCTAAATCATATCCGCTAAGGTGCAACAACGAATAAATCAGCATGGAACCGTGACCATTCGACAGCACAAAACGGTCGCGATCAGCCCAGTCCGGGTTGGCGGGATTGTGCTTTAAAAAGTCATTCCACAATACTTCAGCGATGTCGGCCATTCCCATAGGGGCGCCGGGGTGGCCTGAGTTAGCTTTTTGAACAGCATCCATTGAAAGCACGCGAATGGCATTCGCAAGTTGATTACGAGAAGGCATGAGACTCAAACTCCTTAAAAATTTGATAGCTTAAAGTATTAATGACTATTTGTCGCTCGTTAGGATTATCGGGTATCTGTGTTACAACTTTTCAGGAAGATACCCGTAAGGAATAGGGACGCATTCTCGCTCAGCTAGACGCTCCGGTAAAGGAAATGCGTTCAACCAAACATTAAAGCAGCATTATATTTGGCAAGATAGATGACATTTTAAAGCTAATGCATTGTTAAGGTTAACTAGAGCAGAAAGAACAATCTCATTGCACGCAGCATAACTTCCACTGGGTTTTTATGAGCGCACTGAAAATTATTAGATGTAATTGAGTACCTCAAAAACCTAAAATCAACTTCTAGCTAAGTCGCACACTCAAAACAAATCTAGAGTATTGCTTGTGCATTTTTACAACTCGCTGAAATTCAAACCAACATTGCGGCAAAATGAACACGATGTTGGCGTAGAGTTTTTCGATATCAAACCCAATCACATTTATTTTTTACTTTTATTGGTAATTAACGTACCCACACCTACGTCAGTGAAAATTTCCAGAAGAACTGCATGATCAACACGACCATCGATAATGTGCGCACTGGTGACGCCACCTTTAACCGCATCCAACGCGCAGGCGATTTTTGGCAACATTCCACCATAAATTGTGCCGTCAGCAATTAAGCTATCTACATGTGCGGTTGTCAATCCGGTTAATACCTTGCCTTGCTTATCTTGCAAGCCAGCAACATTCGTTAATAGCATTAATTTTTCGGCGCGCAAAACTTCTGCAATTTTTCCGGCTACTAGATCGGCATTGATATTGTAGGATGCGCCGTCATCACCTACGCCTATCGGAGCAATGACAGGAATAAAATCACTGTTCAGCAACATATCAATCACTGCCGTATTAACACCTGACACTTCACCTACATGCCCAATATCAACTATTTCGGGTGCAAGCATATCGGGAGTTTTGTGCGTAACTGTCAATTTGCGCGCACGGATTAATTGGCCATCTTTACCCGTTAAACCAATAGCCTGGCCACCGTTACGATTTATTAAACTAACGATTTGTTTATTAACAGTGCCACCCAGCACCATTTCGACTATGTCCATAGTCGCAGTGTCTGTTACACGCATACCGCTTACAAATTCGGATTTAATATTTAATTTTTTTAACAAATCATCAATTTGGGGACCACCACCATGAACAACTACTGGGTTCATGCCAACCAATTTCATTAATACGATATCGCGGGCAAAACTATTTTGCAGAGCTTCATCAACCATGGCATTACCGCCAAATTTAACCACAATAGTTTTACCGGTGAAGCGTTGGATATAAGGCAGAGCTTCGGTTAATACATTGGCAACATTCATCGCCGATTCACGACTGAGAGACATAATTTTTCCTGTAATTAAAAAAAGTTATTTCCTAGGTATTAATATCAAGAACTCAATACCCGTAATTAAAAATTAAGCACAAGACCGTTATCTATTTTTAACAATTCTCGTTTAAAAATTTGCTTTATTAGCTCTAAAGCTTCTTCACTGTCCGCTTCAAAACGTAATGTAAGTGCAGGTGACGTATTAGACGCACGCACTAAGCCCCACCCCTTGCTGTAATCAACACGAACGCCATCAATGAGAGTCATATTTCCATTTTTAAAATCGCCTTGCTCGGCAACTTTTTTAATTAACTCAAATTTTAATTTATCAGGCACTGCAACTTTTATTTCTGGTGTAGTACACAATTGTGGAAAGGCGGCAAAAATATCATCAATTTTTTGATCGCGCAGTGTAATAATTTCCAACAAGCGCGCCATGGCATACATACCATCATCAAAACCATACCAGCGGTCCTTAATAAAAATATGCCCGGAATATTCACCGCCAATAAGCGCACCCGTTTCTACCATTTTTGCTTTCATGGGGGAGTGGCCCGTTTTCCACATAATCGGGCGGCCGCCATAACCACTAATAACTTGATTAAGTTGACGTGAGCATTTCACATCAAACAATACATCTGCACCGGGGTTACGAGCTAATATATCTTTCGCAAATAACATTAATAAACGATCTGGCCAAATGATGTCGCCTTTAGCTGTCACCACCACTAAACGATCGCCATCGCCATCAAACGCCACACCTAAATCAGCTTTTACCGCTTGAACTTTTGCAATTAAACCCTGCAGATTTTTTTCTTGGGTTGGATCAGGGTCATGATTAGGAAAGTTGCCATCCAGCTCGCAATAAAGAGGCGTAACTACACAGCCTAATTCTTCAAATAATTGCGGTGCAACTATACCCGTAACTGCATTACCAGCGTCAATAACCAAAGATACATTTCCCGCCAGAGCCACATCGGAAAAAATCCGCTCGATATAATGCGGTAGAATTTCACGAAAAGTTTCTTCTCCTACGCCTTGATGAAAGCGTTTGGATATGATGCGCGTGCGCAATTCCATTATTGCTTCATCCGCTAACGCATTATTATTTATCACCACTTTAAAGCCGTTGTACTCAGCGGGATTGTGGCTGGCTGTTACCATTACGCCGCTACGTACATCATCAAAATGATAAGTTGCATAATACATAACCGGTGTAGGCACAATACCAATATTAATTACATGACAACCGCTACGTAAAATACCTTTAATAAGTGCATTCGTTAATTCCTGACTATGAATACGCGCATCACGAGCAACAATAAGTCGATGTTCGCCCTGATCAAGTGCTTCACTACCCACAGCCTGACCAATTTTTTCTGCCAATTCTGCAGTTAAATCTGTACCCACTATGCCGCGAATATCATACGAACGAAAAATATTGAGTGGAATTGTACCGTCGTCCACAAACGCTACCACTGCGGTCTGTTTCTTTTTGCTGGTATCGTGTAAACCTAGAATGTTTTCATCTTCATCAATAACAGCAATGTCCAGAATATCTTGCTTTTGAAAGAGGGCATTTTTCAAGGCGGGATCATTGAGGGGTCCTGTCGTTGTTTTGCCAACATCTGCTACAGTTGGCGCCAAATTTTGTTCAGAAATTTTTGCATTTTTCACCAGGAATCGACTCAGTATCAGCGCTATAAATAAACTCAAAGTAGTACTGCAGCCAATAATTATCGCCCATAATGTAGGTGGCTCATTAGCGCTTTTTAAGATTTGATCTGAAGGTGTAAATTTAATTTGCCAATTGCTATTGGGTATTAATTTTTCATGGCTCGGATTATTACTTGTTGTGCCTAACTTAATAACGTTCTGTGCCGCAGAGTTAGTGAATTTTTGCTGCAATATCGTCTCGCCTGAATTTCCATCCACTGCAGAAAAATCTTTGTCAAGCCCCGCAGTACCGAGCGTCAACATTGCAGTACCCAGCACAGGTTGCTCTTTATCGACTGAAATCGGGGTAATAAAATGAATTTGCCAGTTGTCATTAATTAATGCCGCTTCAGCAATATAACTTAACCTACTTTCTGCTCTGCGAATTAGATCCAACTCAGGAAAGCGAATAGGTATTGCACCATCGCGATCAATTTTAGCTTCGCCTGCCACAAAAATACTTAGCCCGAGCGGATCTTCAAATTTCGTTATAAATGAATTGGTCAGTACCTGAAAGGCCTCCTGATTTTTTTCGGCGAGCGCTTGGACAAAGTCCGGATGATGCGCAAGTTCATCTAACTTGCGTTGGTTTTTCTCCAAAAAAGCACTTGCATTTTTAACGCGAAAATCTAATTCACGATCGATAGCTTGCTGCTGATTATCGCGCGTTGCATTTTCCACCATAGCGCCGTAAAGAAAATATCCCGCGATAAGATTAAGAATTAAGGCAACACCAAGCGAGATAAAAAGTATTCGCCGTTGCGCAGCAGCTTTTATTTTAGCTTGCTCTTGTAATTTTAATGCAGCCCGAGCAGCTACTGAAGTTGCCGGCCCAGCTGTTTTTTTTATAATGTTAGGAATTTTCTTATCGAGATCGTCCACATTGTCCCCTTCGTAGTTTTATTGCATCGCAAAATGAATTAACTATTAATTTTTTTCGCCAGAAGCACAATCAAGTCTCGCGCAAGCTGCTGCTTACTACGCTTGGTAAATTCTAAAATTTGCTGCTTCGGATCAATAACCGTCACTGCATTATTGTCGCTATTAAAACCTATGTCATTACTACTGATATTATTCGCGATAATTAAATCGAGATTTTTTCGCTGTAATTTTTGTTGTGCATAATCGAGCAAGTTTTCACTTTCCGCTGCAAACCCTACGGTATAAGGTTTAACTTTTAGCGCTGCAATTGTTTCTACAATATCTGGATTTTTTATTAACGTTAAGGTTAACGAATCTGTCTCCCCTTTTTTAATTTTTTGCGGGGCAATCTGCGCGACGCGATAATCAGCCACCGCAGCAGCAGCGATAAATATATCGCACCCAGAAACATGTACCAAACTTGCCTGTAACATTTCTTCGGCCGTAGTCACTGAAATATATTCCACGCGCTCCGGCACTGCCAATTGTGTCGGGCCAGAAATCAATACTGTGATTGCACCTGCCTCTACAGCGGCTTGCGCCAACGCATAACCCATTTTGCCGGAACTATGGTTACTGATATAACGCACCGGATCTATAGCCTCCTGTGTTGGGCCAGCGGTGATAACTACTTTTTTACCGGACAATATACCGCTTTGAAACAAATCGGAAGCCGCATCAATTATCGCTAGCGGTTCTAACATACGACCTGGGCCTACATCACCGCAGGCTTGACTACCTTCGGCGGGGCCAAATATCTGTACCTTGCGCTCACGCAGAATTTGCAAATTAGTTTGAGTGCTAGCATTCAACCACATTCCCTGATTCATGGCCGGCGCTAAAGCAATCGGCGCAGCAGTTGCCAAACATATCGTTGCGAGTAAATCATCGCCCTGGCCTTGAGCTAGGCGAGCGATAAAATTTGCGCTGGCAGGTACTACCAACACTAAATCAGCCCAGCGTGCTAGCTGAATATGACCCATACCCGCTTCAGCAGCGGAATCAAGCAACAGGGTATGCACGGGGTTACCCGAAAGCGCTTGCATAGTAAGCGGGGTGATGAACTCTTGCGCTGCTGTGGTCATCACCACCCGCACTCGCGCACCCGCATCTTGCAAACGACGCACTAGATCAGCACTTTTATAAGCTGCAATACCACCTGTTACACCGAGTACTATTTGCTTGTTTGTAAGTGAACTCATTCACTGTGCCTGTTTAATTACGTATGTCTTAATATGAAAAAATATGGATTGTAGCGCAATGTAACTACTTGTTAACGTTAGGGGTGTGACAATACAGCAAAGTACCTAAAACGTAAAAATACTTGACGGGCAAGCGTACAAACTTCATTCTGCGCAAGTAGTTTATATATTGGATTGTAATTTAACAGGGAAGGAAAACTCTATGTCTATAGCCGACTGGCCTGCTGCTGAACGCCCACGCGAAAAACTTTTAAATCTTAGTCCCAAAGCATTATCTGATGCCGAACTACTTGCCATTTTTCTTCGCACCGGGTGCGCAGGGAAATCTGCGGTAGACCTGGCGCGCGAGCTATTGCAGCAATATGGTGGCTTGAGGCCTTTGCTTGAGGCTAGTCAAGCAGATTTTTGTCGCGGTTTGGGTTTAGGCACAGCCAAATATGCGCAATTACAAGCTGTACTGGAGATGGCGCGGCGCCATCTATCTGCCACTATGAAAGAAGGTGACTCGCTCACAAGCCCTGATTTGGTACGCACCTACCTGAGTGCCCAATTGCGACATCAACCACAAGAAATTTTTGCAGTTCTCTTTTTGGATAGCCAGAATCGGCTAATCGCTTATGACGAAATTTTCTTCGGTACCATTGATGGCGCTAGTGTTTACCCTCGAGAAGTTGTCAAAAAGGCCTTGGCTCGCAATGCAGCAGCCGCAATTCTTGCGCATAATCACCCGTCTGGAATAGCCGAACCCAGCCAAGCTGATCAGCTCATCACGCGGCGTTTACAAGAAGCACTCGATTTAGTTGGCGTTCGTGTAATTGATCATATGATCGTTGGCGATAAAGAGGTGATTTCGTTTGCTGAGCGTGGATTACTTTAAATAGTGACAAGCAGAGAATTTAACTACTACCAAGTATTCTTTTTGCAAAGATGCAAATTTTCAGCAATAACCTGAGTTTTTTGGCCAAAAAAACAGCTAGTCGTTGCTATTGCAGGGTTGTTTTGGTATAAAACGCGGCTCTCTGCGGCAGGGTTGTTTGAAGCACCCCAAGTTTGTGTCTGCCTAGCGTGTTTTTGAGTAAAACGGAGCGCGCTTTCCAGCAAGGTTAGTCATCTATAACCCATTACAACCGCGTTTAGAAAACTGAAATTAGGGCTGCTAACAACAATGCTCCAAGCTGGTTGTTAATCTGCTTTACGGCTTAACCCAGCGTTACCAGCCCCATCCCTGGCTTAGCGCGCTGAATTTTTAATGAGGCAATAGAATGTCTAAAGTATGTCAAGTTACTGGTAAACGTCCCATTACTGGTTGCAATGTTTCTCACGCAAAAAACCACACCAAGCGTCGTTTTTTGCCAAATCTACATACCCATCGTTTTTGGGTAGAAACCGAAAAACGTTTTGTTTCTTTGCGCTTAACCCCTAAAGGTATGCGTACAATCGACAAACGTGGTATCGATGTAGTTTTGGCTGAAATCCGCGGTCGCGGCGAAAAAGTTTAAAAGCTACTTATTTAAAAGCTTACTAGATAGGAGCAAGTGTCATGCGCGATAAAATTCGTCTTAACTCAAGTGCTGGTACCGGTCATTTTTACACGACCGACAAAAACAAGCGCACCATGCCAGAAAAAATGGAAATCAAAAAATTTGATCCCGTTGTACGTCAGCATGTGATTTATAAAGAAGGCAAAATCAAGTAACTATTTTTAATGGTTCCTGCTTAAGCTTAATAAAAAACCCGGCGGTGCTGGGTTTTTTTATGCCTACAAAATCTATTTCTAGCCCTAAAACCCACTGCATATAAGAAAAAACCCATCTAAACTGTGACGTACGGCACACTTTTTGAGCGTACGGTATGGGTGAAATTCGCGGATTGGACGCTTGGATGCGAGCATTATCTAACAAAGATTTGCCCTCGTTAAACTCAGTTGTTAAAGATATTTGCGAACTCAGTGCAAACGCCGACTGTCGTACTGATGATTTAACACAAATCATTTTGCGCGATGCCGATTTAACCTCCAAAGTTCTCAAAATATCCAATTCTATTCACTACAACCGTTCATTCAGCCCTATTCGTACGGTATCACGTGCTGTTGCACAGCTCGGTTTTAACAATCTCAAAAATATCACTCTCGCTTCTACATTGATTGACAGCTTCTTAAAAGGTAAACCCAAAGAACTGTTAATCCAACGTTTGGCCAAATCGTTCCATGCTGCAGTGCAAGCCAAAGCCATGGTTCCCTACTTGGATGGAGAGCATAAAGAGCAAGTCTTTATTGCTGCGCTTCTTCGGAATATTGGTGAACTAGCCTTATTAGCATCAGGGCGTGAAGCGGCGGAGAAATTTGTTACTGCTCGTGATCTCCGTCCGGAAAAAGAGCAGGCCATTTCTCAAGAATATTTAGGCATGGAAATTGATGACCTTAATAGATGCCTCATTAAAGAATGGTCGCTCGGCGAGCTAGTGCGAGAAGCCAGTGAAGATACGCTCCAACCTAATAATATGGTTCGTGCCGTTAACATCGGCAATGACTTGAGTAAATACATTCATAAAGGGAAAAACTCGCCTGAAATGGCGCGCATTTATGCTCAGGTTAGCCAGCTTTGTGACATTACTTTAGAAGAAGCCAAAAAGCAGGTTGCGCAAATGGCTGAGGAAGCTGCAATTGTGGCTAAAAGTTACGGCGCAGAAATGCTGCTTTCCTCCTTGCCAAACCCGAACGCGATAACTCCTTTTCCTATTGATGCAACGACAGTCGAAACCGGATATGAATTCCAGCAACTGCTTAATTACATTCTTAAATTCATGCTTGATGATGGTGATCTATCTAAAATCATGCAGTTTTCAGTCGCCGCGCTACACGAAGGTTCAGGTATAGCGCGCGTCACTATCGCCATGCTCGACTACAAATCCAAGTGTATTGATGTGCGTTATATCGCGGGTAAAGACACTCATGTGTGGCGACAAAAAGTACATATCGAATTGGACACATTACACAAAGGCGAATTGCTACACGATTTTTTACGTGCACAAGTACCCATGTGGTATCAACCCGCTCAAGCCATCAAACCTTTAGGAACTTTGGCACCGCTTGCCCACAACGGTGATATTATGATGGCGCCACTCAAAAAGAATAAGCGCTTGGTGGCCATTCTTTATGCGGATAATGCCGGAGAAACCTTAAGCCCTCGTCAATTCGAAGATTTTCAGCTTCTCTCCAACCAACTGAATTTGATTCTTAGAGTAAATGCCAGTTAATCCCAATTCATACGCTTCATAAAAAACATGTTGTAGGTAGCCATGCCCGAATTACCCGAAGTTGAAACAACCTTGCGCGGTATAGCTCCGCATATAATCAAACACCCTATTACACAAGTCATCATTCGCCGCCCTAACCTGCGCTGGCCAATACCGGCTGAGCTGCCACACCTACTTACAGCACAACACTTACTGAACATCACCCGGCGCGGTAAATATTTATTGTTTGAATTCGCCAATGGTCACGCCATTATTCACCTTGGTATGTCGGGCAACTTGCGTATTGTGGAAGCTGTATCAACTCCAAACAGTCACGATCACTTTGACTGGGTATTTGGCAATATCGCCTTGCGCTACCACGACCCGCGCCGCTTTGGTTGCCTGTTATGGATAGAAGGCAACCCCGAGGAACACTCACTCCTTAACAAACTCGGCCCCGAACCTTTAACGGATAATTTCACCGCAATCTATTTATTTGAACGCAGCCGCAAACGCAGCCAGGCCGTAAAACAATTTATTATGGACAGTCACATAGTCGTCGGTGTTGGTAATATTTACGCGAACGAATCCCTGTTTATGTCGCGCATCAAACCCATTCGCAAAGCCGGCACATTGACGAAGAAAAATTGCGAAGACTTGGTGCGGGATATAAAAATAATTCTGCAACGCTCCATCGACCAAGGCGGCACAACACTACGCGACTTTGTCGGCGGTGACGGCAAACCCGGCTACTTTAAGCAGCAATTATTAGTGTATGGCCGCGGAGGAGAACCTTGCACGATCTGCCGAAAAACATTGAAGGAAGTGCGAATGGGTGACAGGACTACGGTTTATTGTGTGGATTGCCAGAAATAATAGTTTTAGGTTAGTTAGATAACTTACACCCGAAATTAAAGGAGATAGCATCTTACCCAGTTATCACATCCGAGGCGCTAAAGATGACATCCAATCGTGAAAAAGACTACGTTCACTCCAACGAACGCGGCAATCTCCCCAAGGCTCGCATGGAAGGTGGCGACGAAACTGACGATATTTCGATAAACGATCCTGATACTCGTACTAAGGAAATGCGCAAAATAAAATTTGCGCAAAAGGAAACAGATCAATCTATTACAACGGAAGAACAGCAAGCGAAGCCGGAATAATTGTGCAGCAATTTGGCTAATTCTGAAGGACGGTTCCACAACATAAAGCCACTTAAAACGAAATTTTATTCGTTGATAGTTTTTTCCAAAGCTGAAAAAAACTGCAGCATTTCTTCAAAATCAGGCTTCTCGCCAAAAATCATTTCAGCCATTGCCGAATAATCCTTGCGCAGCATACTAATATAATATTCATTTGGGATTAGTTTAAAAGTTCCTGCTACTGCCGTTTGATAATTCGCCCAACCACTAGGATAGAAGCGTTGTTTAAACTCAACAACCTGTTGCAATAACTCTTCATTTAGCAACGCATTCTTTGCGAGGCCGTGCTTCGCTAATTTATAGCTGTCGTAATAATGTCTTGAATAACGTGAAGGCATTTGATTGCCAGCGGGACGATGTGCCTCAGCGTGGAGAATCGTGAGCTTTTCCCAAAAAGTCCGCTCCGGTGTAATGGCCATAACCTGAATACTGGGCCGAACAAAAAATTGCGGAAATTTTTCTGCGGCATAGGCAGAAATTCTATAGCTACCCATTGGCATCATCGCCGCAAGTGCTCCAATTTCCAAACGAATTTGTGGACGCAAATAACCTGCAGCAAATAAAGCCGGATACTCAATATTAATAGTATGTGGGTCCGTTACATCTATCCCGAGCTGACACAACGTGTGACATAACATCAGCCAACGCCGGCAAAATTTTCTGCGCAATATAAGTTTTAGATTTTTCGTTAATATCCTGATTTAATTTATCTTGTTGCGTTTTTGTTCTGTTCGCCAGCGGGTTTTCTTCCGTCACTTGGGTCCAATCCAAAATCAAATCAATATCTTCCGAAAATCGCTG
The DNA here is from genome assembly GCA_031425935.1 of Gammaproteobacteria bacterium. GTDB lineage: Bacteria > Pseudomonadota > Gammaproteobacteria > Pseudomonadales > Cellvibrionaceae > Cellvibrio. Next base: position 19,414 of record JANPKH010000331.1, read on the forward strand.
AATTAAATGAAAACATTTACTGAGGCTGGTACCGCCTTTAAAGCGCAAACATTTTGCCAATTCAGGAATATCGAAAAGTTGCATCAACACCCAGCACAACCAAAAATCTTTTTCGGCTGCCGCAGGTGTAATTGCCATAGCACTAGCCGTAGCGCTAAATATTTCGCGTCTCTCACTCGCACTTCGCAAAGCAAAACTTTTCATTAGCTAGCTTTCCGTTCCATCAATAAATTTTTAATTGCCTGAAAAATCCAACTTGTCACGTACTGAGTATCTTTCATGATCCTGGCTGCAAGCAACTGTGGTGCCTGCAATTCCAAATCAAGATATTGCAGAATTGCCGTTTGTTGTGATGGACTCAGTGGATCTTTACCCAATGCCTCTATAGCTTGAACGAGAAGCGCGCTTTCTGGATATTTGAAATTGAGATGCGTCGTTTTGCTTTTTTGAAAAACCAACTTCTGGCCAAGAATGTCATAGGATTTAGTAGGGCCATTGCTTAAATAAAGATATTGCGTAGGAATTTGTGTCGATAAACCCAAAATATTCATCGCGGCATTACCAGAGACCTGAATACTCCATCCAAATTTACGGGCTAATGCGTGTGCAACTTGATCTATATCGGGGCCAAGTGATTGCCCAAGCAGCTTGCTGAATTTTGGGTAATCATAAAGCCCACGGTCAAGCCGCCGAATACTGCCTTTTTCAAACAAGCGGGACAGGCTGCGATCAATAGCGCCTGGCTGCCCCAGAGCGGCAAAATCTTTTTTAGAAAATGCCCAACCCCTGCCATTGCCATAAATAACGCTAATTATTTGATTTTCAATGCTTTTTGACATTTATAAAGCCAATATCTTGTCCGAATTAATAGCTATATTTCCGGACAACACTAGCACGCTTAAAAAAGCTATTCCAGCTATTTAAAAGCAGTTGAAATTTGAAAGAGCTCTAACGCCAAGGTACTTATGATGTTGAATGCAACAATGACAAATGGATTTAATTACCTGATGCTTTGTAACCTTCAATCTCCGCATTAAGTGAGTCATACAGCAACCAATTTCCAGCGGTATGAACCACTTCGTGAATGTTACGGCGGACTTTTCCTTTCAATGCGCATTCCCAAATAACTAAAACCTTCCAGCCTTTTTGAATGCAAGTTGCAATATTTTTCTCATCTCGAATTTTATTCCGGCCAATTTTATTGCGCCAGAATTCAGGGCGACTTGAAGGCCATTTAAATAAATGGCAATGATGTGCGTGCAAGAAGGAGCCGCTTATCAAAGTAAGGGCATAGCGTTCATGATATTTCGAAAAAACTAAATCAGGTTTTTAATTGAATTTTTAAGGCGGCCCTCGCAAAATAGTAAGCCACATGAGTGTAACTGCGACTAGCTATTGCCGTAATACGTTCACATTGGCAAACTTTGCAGACCACATTTAATTAGATATTCATACGTTTGATCATAAAATTCTGGAATTCGTGTTGCATCTGTTCGTTCACCAGAAGGAATATAAATAACCATTCCTTGTCGAGCACGTGTGAGCAACACTCGATAAGAATTTTCTAAGTAACGCTGTTGATCTTCCTTCTTTCTTCGCTCCCATTTGCTTCCTTTAAATTTCCAATGTTCAAATTTATGGTTACAATAACGATAATCCGCATCCCAGGCCACAAGACACCAATCCAACTCTAATCCTTGAATATCAAATTCAGTAGCTGTATCCTCAAGGAAATGACAAGAACGCACATCTTCGCAATCATTTAAAAACCAATCTTCAACTTCTATTTTGTTATTAATAAAAATGCCATCTGCCTTTAAACGTTTTGCACCAGATGAAGCAATAAGACCGCTAGTTTCTAAGCCTTTTACTTTGCTCTTTATCCATTTTTTTGCATTACCTAAATTACGAGTAACAAAAACTGGAAAATTATCTATAATCTGGGTTGATAATATTTTTGCCTCCGCACATTGGTTATGAATTATATAGTGTATAAGATGCGATAATTTTTCAGCTCGGAAATAGCGCATAGATGTAGTGAGGTGCAGACAAGGTTCGCTTTTAGCTTGGCTATTTTTAAGAAGATCAATTTGAATATCATTGCCTGCATATTCTTTCTGTTTGAGTTTTGCCGAGTAATATACATTCCAATTAGGAAATTTTTCTACCAATGCTGAAAACCATCCATTGAGCCCTGCCTCTCCATCATTAATTTCTTGTCCGCCTCCAATTAGCGCGACAATTACGCACCAATCCTTATGGCGATCCATAACACTAATTAGAAATTCTGGTTCTGATTGACTAAAATCTAATTGATTACGCTTTCGCTGCATAAAATCAGAAGCTTTCCTTTGATTCCAAGCGCGCTGTGCTTCATCAAATATAACTACTTTCTCTATAGAAGCTTTCTGTTTATTTTTTAATGCCTCATCTCTAAAGTGATGAATGTTTTGTATAAAACTCGCAGTTTCACGTCGTGCTGTACCTATTGTTAAAATCTCATTTTGTTTAATTCTATCTCGTGCTAAGGCTTCGCGAAGCACGTCTACTAGAGGTCCATTACCTGAAAGAAATACAGCATATTCTTCATCTTGTGGATTATTGTGTGTTGTAGCTATTTGTAACCCCACAAGTGTCTTTCCTGCTCCCGGCACACCAGTAACAAAACAAATAATTTTTTCTGTTGGACTCTAGCTTGATGAATAATTTCATTTAACCGATAAGATGTTTCCGCAAGATTAATTTCATCTGCACCAGAACGTGAAATATCAGAAACATCGTGATTGGCATAAAGTGCTTGCGCCGCCTCAATGATAGTGGGTGTTGGTTTGTACTGTGCGGCCAACCAAGCTTCAGGATTGAGCCGCGGCTGTTGAGCGAAAGTTGTAACACAAGTTTTAATAATTTTAGCTATATTATTTTTGTTTGCTTTCAATGTCGATGTAACATCAAGCTCACCCGCATCTAGTATTAACGAAGTTTCTAACGACTCGGTAGCGATTAATATGGGGATGATTAAGCGATTGTGGCTAGCCTCATGAAAACAACTTAAGTCGAGCGCATAACTTTGTGTCTGGCGAAGGTCAGCCGCTTTGTATTGCATCTCACCTACTTTAAATTCAAGTACAAAAATTATTCCATTAAGAATCAAAACAACATCGGCACGCTTGCCCATTCGAGGAATCAACAATTCAAAACAAATGTGACCACTTTCAAAATTTTGGAGCTGTTGCTGTAAAATTTCAATTTGTGAATTCCATGCGCCCGTTTGCTGGTACACCAAATCTTGCGAATGGTTTCTCGTTAACTCGCCAATAATTGCTTTTGGCAGGTCATTAAGAAAATGACTAATTTCCGCCGAGTAGTAAGCACGATTAGACATCATTCGCCTCACTAAACTGCAAAAGGTCAACCGGCTTTACCTCAAGTGCTACAGCAATACGCGCAATATTGATAAGGCTAACGTTGCGTATACCCCTTTCTATTCCGCTGATATAGGTTCTATCAAGTTCTGCAATTAATCCCAGCTGCTCCTGACTCATTCCTTGCTCTAATCGAATTTCTTTTACTCGATTACCAAAAGCTTTAAGAATTGACCTATCCATGTAGATACCCCTCTAGACGCGAAAGGTCGAATGGTGTATCTGTAGAGACTTATACGTCTACGGACTATGAGTCACACATGTTTATGGTAGTTCTATTATTCGGAGGGAATGAACGATGCAACGTAGAGACTTTGTTTTTCTAATAAATAATATTTTGCAAGAAAAATATTCCCTTACCATATCGGATACGGGTTACAGCATCACTGAATGGTTAGATAGATTTGGAGACCTGCCTGCAGAAGAAGCAGTACGGCGCTATGCAGAAAAATATGATTTGATTAGTGCTTTTGAATCATCTTTCACCGGACAAGGTAAATGATAAGGCCCACCAATTTTTCAAATAACCAGAAGCTGTTTGGCATTGGGCGTTATTAGCACGCACTGATGTTGTATGCGGCAATTAAGATTGTTCGAAAGCTTATCAAAAGTTTCTCGCTAAGCCGTATTTTCGACTTGTTTTTCTACTGATATGTCGATTGCGTAAACATGTCCAGCACGGCATGTCGAAAAAAGTCGATTTTTTCGACATGAGGATTGGCTTATGTCGATTTGGCGTACATGACCGGATTATTTGCGGGATAACTGTAGCTAAAGAACATAAATCGTCTTAACCAAACCTAGGATCATAAGGGTGCATGCTTGCCGAAATAATCTCTGCCTCATAGCCAGCGAATGCTTTGGGTTAAACAGATAATTAAAACTGTGAGGTACTAGTGTGCTGGGAACACGCAGTAAAACTGAACTAGTGCCTAGCAGCCATTCATCGCCAATTTCGCGGGTGGTTTCTTCATCACTCTGCCAGCCAGGTTTCAGGAATGCATCTTTAAGGCGGGAAACGCCTTTCCGTTGGTTGTATTCGACTTCCAGGAGTTGGTAATTATCGGGGATTTAATTAAGGCCCAAGTCAAGTGCACCAGCACTTCCAGCATGCCATTGTGCGCTACCACGTCACAAAAGATGCATATAAACATCATAGTATTTGAATAATACAACAAAGATGTATATATTCATCATATTGAGATTTGGATAACGTAGCTTATGAAGACGCCCCTTGATCAACTCGGCCAACAGATAAAAACCCTACGTAAACAAAAGGGTTGGAGCCAGTTACAACTTGCCGAAATGGCGGGCCTGGATAGAACCACCCTGGGGCTGCTGGAACGTAACGACTATAGCGATATCGGTATTCGCAAGGTACAGCGCGTATTGGCCTTGCTGGGTAAAAAATTGGTAATCGCGAACGCAGGTTTACCCACCCTGGATGAGCTAGTTGCAGCGCAAGCTGCGGAGGAACGAAATGGCTGAGGTTGATGTTTATGTAAACCAGCAGTTGGCTGGCAGGCTTGCGCGTTCGCAATTACGCCACGCGTATAGTTACGGGCTGGAAGCAAAGGAAGCCCTGTGTTTGAGCATGCCGCTGCGTACCGAAAGTTACCCCTATGAAAAGGGCCTGCACCCCATATTTCAAATGAATTTACCTGAAGGTTATTTGCGGCTAGCCATTGAACGCGCAACTGCAAAACATTTTGGCAGCGATGATTTAACTTTACTGACATTGTTAGGAAATCATCAGATCGGCCGCTTGCGTTACGCACTTGCAGATAACCCTTTACTCAATGAAAACCAAACCACTCCTGCGTTAAGTGAAATATTAAGTAGCGATGATGCGCAATTGTTTACGCAATTATTAGCTCGCTATGCCTTGAGTTCTGGTGTGGCGGGTGTGCAACCCAAAGTGTTAATGGATATTGTTGATAAAGACACTGGGCTACCCTCTTTTGATAAAGCGAGCTTGCCGCTCAAAAAATATATCGTGAAAAGCTGGGGGCCCGAATTTCCTGAATTAGCTTGCAACGAATTTTTATGTTTAAGCCTTGCGCGCAATGCCGGCTTAAACACGCAACATTTTTATCTCAGCGACAATGGAAAACTTTTAGTCTGCGAGCGCTTTGATGTGGATACAGATGGCACTCCCTTAGGCTTTGAGGACCTTTGTGTTTTGCAAGGTAAAACATCTCAGGAAAAGTACGATGCCAGTTTAGAATCTTGCATGGTAAGTTTATTTAATATTGTTTCGTCGGAATATCAACAACAAACTGCATACGATTTTTTTAAATTGGCTTTAATCAATGTGCAAATCCGAAATGGTGATGCACACTTAAAAAACCTTGGCATTTTATACAAAAATCTTTTTAATTATCGTGAAGGTGAATATCCAAATTCACAACGCACACTGGCGCCTGTGTATGACATTGTGAGCACTACACCTTACATTCCACAAGATTCCATGGCACTTACCTTAACCGGTAGCAAGCGCTGGCCAAAATGGAAAGTGTTGGAAAATTTTGGGAAAAGACATTGCAATTTATCCACCAAAGCTATCGAACAAGCTGTTGCAGAAATAGAAGCTGCGTGCACAACGACGCAGTCATTATTAGAAAAGCTTATTGCCGAACATCCTGGTTTTGAAATTATTGGTGAGCATATATATCAACATTTAGTACGAAAAATTACGGAATAATCACAAGCTATTTTCACAGAGTGCAGCATTGAAAATATGGACTATATGTAGGTCAAGGTTTTTGTGATGCACTATCGCTAGCTTTAATTGTTGGCTGTAACAACACCAGCAATAACGCAAGTATTGGAATATTTTTAGTGAGTGGCCCGAACGGATGTAACCAAAATGAAGCGTCGATAATCGTTAATAAAATCGTATAGCTTATGATGAGGATAATTTGAACTCTGTAACACCACCGCATTTTAAAATTGCTTAGCAGCCAAATTCCAATGACTGCATCTAATAAGCTGCCGGCATTGATACACACATCCGCCAGCGCACCCTCAATACTTTGCTGCGATAATACTTCATACCCCACTGCCCGGCCCCACCAAAAAGAGGTTACGGCAGTCCACAACCACAAAAAGCTCAGGCTGAGCCGACAAATATAGTGAATGTTCGGATGCATATTCATATTAAACAACGGATAAAGGTTTAAATACCATGAGCCACAACATGAATAAAATTCCTGTAAAAGCAGGCACACCCAATGCAACCCAATACTTCATTGCGCGATAAAATGCATCATTGAGTAAGCCGGCTTTTTCTGCATCTATGGCCAAATTTTTTAATTGATACTGAATAAAAACCACTGGCACCCAGCAACATCCAATAAATAAAAATAAACTGATGACTGCCATAAACCAGGGCGCAGTAAAGCTGTAATGCAAATGTTGCATTAGTAGAATGCCTGTTATTAATTGCCCGATGACAGCAGGTGTTGTGAAAATCCAATCTGCTAATATCACTGCACGCGCAGTGCTTGAAATGACTACAATATTTTTGGTGCGACTTGCCATCAACATAAAAAAAGCGATGCCTGCTCCAGTGCCAACAAGCACTACGGCGCAAAGAATATGGATATATTTGAGTAATAAATAATTATCCATTCGTAGCTTCTCCATTATGTAAAATTTGCAAGCTATAAATTTTCAATGCCACTTATGACTTCAACACCGTTTAAAAAAGTTTGATGATAAATGCCCCAGGTTTTCGCCTGAGCATCAAAATCTGCCAATGAATACAAACCCAAGCAGGGCGTTGCACCAGCAATAAAATTTTTATCTGCTATTAAGTGTTGTGCAAGAATAATTGCCGATAATGTTGGAATATAAGGGCCTACACCCGCAGTTGCGGTTAAACGCCAAACAATTTCTGTTGGTTGTTGTGTCTTATCAACACCTTTTATTGTTATCAACATGCCGCCGATATCAGTGCCAAAATTAATCACTAAATTGCTGGCTTTCACTATGGGTTTGACTAGAGGTGCCCAATTTTTTACTACACCTGTTTTCGCCAGCCACGCCATACCAACCATACACCAATGCAGCCATGGCAATTCTAAACCCGCTTGAAAGTTTACAGTTTTTACTGGGGTATATCGTGCTGGGAATAATGCTAAATCTGGCACATCTACATTAGCCAACCAACGTTCACCGATGGTTTTACCAAAATTTATTTTTCGCGGTGACATCCAGCCGAATTTTTTAACCCATTTGTTATTTTCAAATACATCAATTGCATGGCCAGTATAGGAGAGAATGGCTTTCACGGTTGCTTCGCCGCGTTCAGCGCGATTACCGGGAGCGATTGCGATGTCGATTGAATCAATGCGTGAAAATTGTTTCGCAAAATGATCAATCACAGTTGATGACAAACCCGGTACTGAACTCGCGCCACTAACGACCCATATATTTTTTGCTTTCGATTGCTCATTCAGGTCAGAAATATTGCAAACAAAGCGACGATCATCGGCCAAATCAATGTAATGGCTGCCAGCATCAATACACGCTTGCGGTACATGATAACACTGCTCTTGAAACGGGCCGCTGGTGTGAATCACCAAAAAAGGTTTTATGAAATTTAATTGCTGTGAAAAATTCTGGTTGGAAATATCCAACGCTAGAGGTTTTACTTCGGCTACGCAATTTCCAGCACGTAACTTTTCGCAAAGTTCCTCAGCTTTGCCAAGGTTACGGCCAGCAATTATTAAACAAATTTCAGATTGCTTCGCGATAGTTTCACAAATACGTTTGCCGAAATTTCCGTAGCCGCCAAGTACCAGAATAATTTTATTTTCCATGGTCACCACTTAATTTTTACATTGCAAACTCTTTATATTGGAACGCCCACCAAGTCCATAGCTCAACCCATCCTGAGCTGCTAGCAACAATGTGTTTGGCGCCAACGAAAACCAATGAAGGACAACAGGCTACCCTTAAGCGACACAAGATGACAACCGAACTGTTTGACGAATTTAATAAGCTTTTTTATTTACATGACGTCCAAGCAAACAATAGCCGACATTAGCAAAAGAGGATCTGACTTCATTTTATGCGGACTCTGCGTAACGAAGCTGGCGAATGCTAGGCATTGTCATCATAGGTAAAGTAGAATCGCCATTCCTTTGGCCATTCTGGATTGTAAATGCCAACCCGCCCGCCCGCTATTATGCTTTGTATTTCAACATTTCCTGAGTTGGGGTACTAATCATGGAATGGCTTTTAGATCCCACTGCCTGGCTTGGTTTATTAACCCTCGTTGTGCTTGAAATTGTACTGGGCATCGATAACTTAATTTTTATTGCGGTCCTCGCCAATAAATTACCTAAACACCAACGCGACCGTGCGCGAATGATAGGCTTGGGCCTAGCCCTGGTGTTGCGCCTTGGTTTACTCGCTGGCATTTCCTGGCTCGTCACGCTAACGGCACCCCTTTTTACAGTTTTCGAACATACGCTTTCGGGGCGCGATTTAATCTTACTCTTTGGAGGGTTTTTTTTAATATTTAAAGGCACTGTTGAGCTCCATGAGCGGCTAGAAGGTAAAGTAATCTCCACGCGAGGCCCACGTATCCATGCAGCTTTTTGGGCGGTCATTGCGCAAATTGTCATACTAGACGCAGTTTTTTCTCTTGATGCCGTTATTACTGCTGTCGGTATGGTCTCGCAAGTATCGGTAATGATGACGGCAGTGATCATCGCTATGTGTTTGATGATTGTAGCCAGTAAAGCGCTGACCGAATTCGTTAACAAGCACCCAACCGTTGTAATGCTTTGCCTCGGGTTTTTGTTGATGATTGGTTTTAGCTTAGTTGCAGAAGGTGCGGGCGTACATATCCCTAAGGGCTATCTCTACGGTGCCATCGCTTTCTCAGTATTAATTGAGTTTTTCAATCAGCTTGCGCATTCAAATCGCACGCGCAATATTATTGGTGAACGGCCATTGCGTGATCGCACGGCCGAAGCCGTACTTAAGCTTCTGGGTGGCAGTTCTGATGCAGATGAAGAGGGTAACGACATAGTCGCTATGGCCAACCCTCAGGGTGAAGAGTTGGTGTTTGAAAACAGCGAGCGGCAAATGATTCGCAGCGTCTTACAACTTACCGATCGCTCCGTACAATCACTAATGACTCCGCGCCCCGACATCGTCTGGGTAGATGTCAATGCAACCCCTCAAGATTTACTCAATATATTAAAAACCACTCCGCAAACACGTTTGTTAGTCGCTCGAGATGAGTTGGACAACTTACTGGGCGTAGTCCAAAGTCGTGATTTACTCACTGCCGCACTTAGCAACGAACCCTTGAATCTCGGCAAACTTGCTGTAGAACCTTTGGCCGTACCTGAAGGTACGAGCGCGTTAAATGTATTGGAAATGCTACGCCAGCAAGCGGTTCCACTCGCCATTGTCATTGATGAGTACGGCAGCATTATCGGTATAGTCACCGCCAGCGATTTACTCTCTGCGATCACAGGCGAACTTGCTGACAGTAAGGAAGCCCCCTTGGTGATTGAACAGGAAAATGGTTGGCTACTTGATGCCAGCATCGCACTTGAGCAGCTGGAAGAATTACTTGGGATAAAATTGGAACGCGAAGAGGGTGATTATTTTACTCTGGCAGGATTACTGCTCGAACAACTGCAACACATACCTGTCAACGGTGAATCTTTAATTATTTCCGGCTTTAACTTTGAAATTAAATTGATGGAAGGCCGAAGAATTCAGCAGGTGCTAGTAACAGCATTGGCTAAAACAGATTCGGAATAAAATATAAAAAGTAAAAAAGCTTTTCAAAAAAACGCCACTTGGTAAGTGGCGTTTTGCTTTCCAGATTATGTTATGACCTGGGCTTTTTATTACAAGGTTGGACCATATGCTTCATCTAAAAGATGTTTGAGCGGCATACGCTGACTGATCATTTCAGAACCATTTCTGTCTTTAAATTTAACGCTGACAACTAAATCTGTATCCGTTGTTCCTTCAACAATAAGATCAATAACCTCAACACTATCAAAATCCCATGGGGCTATGGGAGCTCCTAAATAAAGTGTTTTTACACCTCTACCATACCACAGTGCATCAACAACAAAACCGTCTGGAAAGCCAACGCCGGATTCTCTTACGCCCAAACGATCTTTAAGAGATAAAATGACTTTTTTGTTAGCGACTACAACCGATGCGGTGTCGACAACGCGTGTTGGTGTAATATCACGCATAATACCAAATGCATCAAATAGTAATGCACTGCGATTAGGAATTTCTAGCTGGGGATTGATAAAAGCGGTTCTCTCGGAAACAAAAACATGAATCATGGCGTGCTTATTTGGTTCAAATTGCACTGGGTCTAATTCAACAATAATCTCTTTATAAACCCAGGCACCATTGACGATTGCACGATATCTATTGCCCTCTATAAGTTTAAAATTAGTAGCCATTAATTTAGCTGCATTAGGAAACGTAATTTCTAACGAAGTTAATTGCGCTTCAAATAAGGGAGCAACTTTAGTAATGGTTAAAATAGCTGATTTCGCACCCAAAAAATCAAGCCCTGGATATTGTATGGTGCCGCTATGTGAATTAAGTTGAACTAAATCGTATTTAATTGTTTTTGCTTGAACAGAAACAAAAAGTGACATGGCTAAAAAAAGTGTGATCGAACGAATAAGAAATTTCATACCTGATTTCCTTGTTAAATGCTAAAGACTAGCTCAATCTTTTGATTGAGGCAGGTACGTTAACAGATTGGTTTGTTAATATCCAACTTCAGCCTTAGGATTTTTATTCACCTGCGCTACTTTTCTTAGTTCTGCTTTATCATTCGCATAGGCATCTAAAAATTTAAAAATAATATTACGCGCTAGTTTGGTTTCGGAGTTTGTGAGCAATACCATACCAATTTGTAACTCTTGATTAAATACAACTTCTGAGCGAAATCCTTTTACCCAACCGCCATGATGAACAAAATTTTTGTCGCCACGATAATCAAAGATTCGCCAACCCAACCCATAATGCGTGTCCGTTGCGCCTATGTTCGCACCGTAATGAGATTGTGCAGCTGTATTGCGAGTTACTTTTTTATGCAATTGGTTTAGCAAATCTGAAGACAATACATCTGGATTATGGCCCATTTGCGCCAGCACCCAGCGCGACATATCTGTAATGCTTGCATTGGCGCCGGCTGCGGGATAAATGTGATAATAATTTTCATCAATGCTTGTCGTCATCCATCGGCTGCGATTCATAATGTGCGGCTGCGCGAAATTATTGGTGGCTTGCAGGCCCGCCAAACCAAAAGAAGCAGAACTCATTCCCAAGGGTTTAAATATTTTTTCATTAACATATTTTTCAAAAACTGTCCCAGTTTTTTTCAACGTAATATTGCTGATTAAACTGAAGGTTACATTTTGGTATGCGTAGCATTTGCCAGGTGGACAAACAAAATTAACGTGACGCAAACGGTTTACAGCATCTGCATAAGGGATGTTGTCCTCTATAAGATGTGTGTAGGTATGGGTAGGCAAACCAGTTGCTTGTGACATGATATCGCGTACGGTTATTTTATCCCCGTATCTTGGATTACTAAACCTTACTTCTGGTATCAATGAATTAATTGTTGTGTCCCAATTAATTTTTCCATCGCGAACTAAAACTGCTGCTGCGGTTGATGCAATTGTTTTGGAAACAGAAGCCAAACGAAACACCGTGTTAGCATTCACCAAATCATGTCCACCTATTCTTTTTTTGCCATAACCTTGCAGCACTTTTACTTTACCATCAGCAATAATTGCCAATGCTAACCCAGGTACATTGGGGGCTATTTTTGTGGCGACAAAATTTTCAAATTCATTAACAAAGTTTTCTCGCGGGCCCGTTGTTAATGCTGATGAACTGTTTTTTTCCGTGGATTTTTCAGGCCATGCCGGCAAAACATTCTGTTCAATTTTTTGTGGATCTTTTTTTATCAATAACACATTTTGTTCTGCGTTATTATCTGTAGGTTCGGCGCTGTAATCAGGCTCAACATCTCTAGAATTGCTTGGCTCATCGAATCTTTTAGAAGAGTCACGCTTGTCAGAAGATTGCAACAATTTATCGTTTGTTGGAAAAGCTTCAACGGTCAACTCTAAAGCATCTGACCCGGGCGTTAAGTATTTTTCCGGTTCTACTTCTGAGACCAAGATTGTTGCGGGTATTGGATCAGGTATTTGTTCCTGTTTACTTTTTGATTTTTTATAAGCAGTTTTTCTTTCTCTTTTGGGTTTGCGCAATTTCTTATTTTTTACAACTTCCTGTTCTTCAGCAATGATTGGCAATATTTCGGTAACAGCTGGATTTTCTAATTCAGCTTGTGAGCTGTGTTGAACGTTTTGTTGCATTTCGCTATTGATTGAAGGAGAAGAGGTACTACTGTTTGCTAATGTTATATTTGTCAATTCAGCACTGGGTAAAGTTGTCGATGCAGAGCTTTGCAAACCGGCCTTAGCAGCTGGTCGAGCCAGAGTAGGTTCTTCAGTAAAAGTTATCGCGAAAACAGGTTGTACAATAAAAGCTTGTGAAAGTGCGGATAATAGAATTAATAACACATAGCGGTGAGATAAAACCAATAAGAGACGTTGTGGCGCCAGCCGGAAAATTTTCTTGCGATTGTTCCTCGGGTTGTTAGTGTTCGTATTTTTTTTTACTACTGTCATTGTTGTCATCAAGGCTTACACAATCGTATTATAAAAAGCTCTGCGTAACGTGAAAATTTGCCCCGTATTAACACTCGCACTGCGCAAGTACTGCGACGGGGCAATCAATATTAACGTTTACAGCGTTTTAATGTATTCAATTAAGTCCCATCTATCTTGTTCTGTCAGTGGCTCCATACCATCTCGGCCCGTTCCATAGTCATGTCCTATGTTCAGATCACCCACCCGTAAGGTTTGAAATTTGAATCCGGCATCATCTGCACATTGAAAGCCCACAGTTACCAGATCAAGCTCGCGGCAGCCTACCTGAAAGGAGTCTGGACGATACTGGCCTTCATCTGGATCACCTTCCCGTTTTTTCGGTAAAAGTAGACTATAAAGGTTAGGTATCGAACCATTATGTAAGTAGGGTGCGGTTGCCCAAACTCCATTTAATGAACGCGCCTTATATGACAACAAAGATTGAAAAGGTTTGGCGGTAGTATCAACTAAATAATTACCGGATTTTACACTTTCCCTAATCTCGTTATCAAAAAATGATTTGATTAATAAGTACAACCAAAACACTCTCCGAGATATGAAATTCATATCGGCGTCAGGAGTAGCAACTGTACCAATAGTGACGGCTGTAAGTATTTGTGCAACCGGCGCACGACTTTGAATTACCACAGAGCCAACATCAGTTTTTTGATACACCGATTCAAAATTGCCCGAGTAACCCGTGTACTCAACACTGTGTTTGGCCATCGCCGGGTCTGTGCCAATGACGTTGATATCAGACATATTAACCGTGACTAAGCGATCCCAGTCAGTGCGATCAATCACTTGATGACAAGATTGACAATATTGGTGGTATATCATCGCTCCACGGGCTGTCTTTTCTGCGTCTATCCTCCCCAAATCCCCCACCCCGAGTGCCTCCATTGCATCTTCCCAGCGCGGTGACGTTAAACTTTGCAAGTGTGATTCAAGCCGCGACAAATTCGGCAAATCAATAGAAGATTTGAAATTAATCCGTGGTCTTTTGCTACTTTGTCCGGAAATGAATCCAGACACGCTAAATCCAGGTTTAACTGCAGTCCAATCTAGCGACGCAAATACACCAATAACCTCGCCGGCATTACGTCCTAAGGGTGAAGCACCAGCGTTAGCCGCAATCGAGTTCCACTGTACATAGTCGGAATGGGTGATATCCCACAAGTAGGGATAGCTTACGGGTGCGCTTGGTTCGTTAAAAAGCGCGTTGCGCACGCGCATCATATCGTGTTGACCCAAGCCAGGAAAATCGCCCTCTTTTTTCCTTAAGCGGTTTAAAATTATATCAAATTGCCTATCTCCAATAATGATTTCACTAATGCCGTTTAAAACAGCATCGACTTGTGTTTTGGTTAATATGCGACGCCTCTCGGCATTAACAATTTGTAGTAGTGCGAGGCGTAATTGCGCTTTATTGATTACATGCTGCAACACTCGATTATATATGCGGCCAAAGGCATCTAAACGCGCATAACCGTATTCAATATGGCTGTGATTAATGGTGTTATAGGCTTCGATTGTATCTGTCCATTTATTTAAATCTACGATGATCTCTTCCGGCTTCGAATAGTCGTTATTTAACGCTAAAACATTCTTTATAAAACGCTCGCGCTTCTGCACATCATCGCGCGCGGCTTCCAGGCTTTTTTCCAGCGCCGTTAAAAAGCCCACCATATCAGCCATCGCTGGGCCACCATCAATGCGAACTGCCTTACCTTGGTAATTTACTTGACTGGTATGGCACGCAGCGCAGGTGTGTCCCACGTAATCTTTTTTCTGATATTCATCTTTAACAAAGCCTACTGGCAACGCATCAGGATTAAAAAAAGTCTTTTTTTGCGGTAAATAGCGGTAAAAATCAATGCTTTTATCGGAACGCAATAGTTCGGTGGAGCCTGCTTGCTCTAACACCAGAAAAAAATCGTATGGTAATAAATTCGACCCTTGGGTCGTGTTGTAAAACCAGAGACTATCGGATTCATTCCAGCCTTGATCTATATACTTTGGAGTTTCATAACTTTCTCCAAATGCGCCATTGCTAACAGCGATGGCGCCACGATCAGCATCGTTATCCCATCTTTGATAACCCTTCCAACTCACCAGCGCTACTATCACAGCAAGAATGAGCGCAATTTTTATTTTAACGATAAGGCGAATATGACGTCGTGTGTGATGATATGAATTAAAAATTAATTTTCTAATCATGATGGACTCCTAAGAAAATCCCGTTTAGAGTTTATGTGAAGGCTTGAAAATAGCGCTTATTTTTATTGATGAGACAACATAATAGAACTTAAAAATAACGTGTAATGATAACCAGCAAGGCTTGCGCATACCAGCAACAAATGCATTTAACACATTTTTTGCCCATTAACCACTACAATATAGCGTAAATTTTCTTATTTTCACCCAATGCTAATGTTTAAATACACGTCAATCTTTGTTAGTGTTGTGCGTTCATATCGTCATTTCTTTATCATTCTGCTGTCATTAGCTTTATTGTCTGGGGTTTATTGTGTCTAGCGCTTTTTTTAATCGTGAGTTAAGCCTGCTCGAATTTAACCAACGCGTACTTTATCAAGCCTACAACAAGAACTTACCACTTTTGGAACGGCTTAGATTTCTTTGTATTTTTTCTACAAATCTTGACGAGTTTTTTGAAGTTCGTGTTGGCGGTTTGGTTGAGCGTCTTGAACTGCCAACTGCCTCAACATTGGAGCCTGACGGTTTAACCGAAATACAAACACTAGAACAGATTTCTGTACGTGCGCGACATTTAGTTATCGAACAATATCAAATCTTGAATAATGAAATATTGCCAGTATTACGCGAAAATAATATTAGCGTATTGCGTCGTGAGGAATGGACACCTGCGCATATCAGCTATCTAAAAGATTTTTTTGTTTCTGATGTTCTTCCGGTATTAAGTCCTATCGGGCTCGACCCCGCGCACCCTTTCCCCCGCATCCTCAATAAAAGTTTAAATTTTATTGTTAAGTTAAGCGGCAAAGATGCTTTTGGCCGCAGCTCTGATTGTGCCATTGTCCAGGTGCCGCGCTCTCTCCCGCACATTATCGAGCTGCCAGCGGAATGCACTACACAAGGTCGAGAGTTTGTTTTTATTTCTTCCATTATTCATTTCTTCATGTCTGAAATATTTGTTGGCATGAACGTGATTAACAGTTATCAATTTCGATTGACGCGTAACTCCGATATTTTTCTGGATGAAGAAGAAACCGAAGATTTGTTACGTGCATTACAAGGTGAGTTAGCACAACGCCAATACGGGGATGAAGTGCGTTTGGAAATTTCTAACACCTGTCCGAATGAATTGGTAAAGTTTTTACTGCAGCGTTGCGATATTAAAGAACGTGATTTATACAATATTAATGGGCCGGTAAATTTAAATCGCTACAGTGATTTATTTGATTTAGTCAAAGATAAAAATTTTTATTTCCGCCCCTTTATTCAATCCATGCCGAAACTACCTAAACGCACTAACAGCTATTTTGATTTACTGCAAAAGCAAGATATTTTATTGCATCATCCCTTTGATTCATTTCAATGTGTAGTTGATTTTTTGCGTGAGTCTGCCAACGATCCCCATGTACTCGCTATAAAGCAAACACTCTATCGGACCGGCTCAAACTCACCGATAGTAGATGCCCTAGTCGCCGCAGCAAAAGCAGGCAAAGAAGTTACCGCTATTGTTGAATTACGGGCGCGCTTTAATGAAGAAGAAAACGTTGCCTTGGCCGAGCGTTTGCAGCGTTACGGTATTCACGTAATTTACGGCGTTGTAGGTTTTAAAACACATGCGAAAATGTTGTTAGTTGCACGCCGCGAAGTAGGAAAGCTGCAATATTACGTGCATATGGGTACCGGTAATTATCACCCGAAAACTAGTAAGCTTTATACGGACTATGGTTTATTGACCTCGGACAAAGATATTGGCGATGATGTTTATCGTATTTTTTTACAATTGAGCAGTTTGGGAAAGGCAGCCAAAATGGATGCACTTTTATATGCGCCTTTTACTTTGCACAAAGGACTTGTACGCCGTATCCGTAGCGAAAAAGAACATGCCGAGCAAGGAAAACCTGCCCGTATCATTGCCAAAATGAATGCGCTTTATGACGAAGTTCTTGTAAATGAGCTGTATTCCGCTTCGCAAGCAGGAGTACAAATTGATTTAATAATCCGCGGTGTTTGCCAATTGCGTCCAGGAGTAGCAGGGCTTTCAGATAACATTCGTGTACGTTCAATTATAGGCCGATTTTTAGAACACTCGCGCGTATTTTATTTTGAAAATAACGACAATCCTGAGCTATATTGCTCAAGTGCTGACTGGATGAGCAGAAATATGTTTCATCGGGTTGAAACCTGTTTTCCTATTAAATCCAAAAAAATACGCGATCGCTTAATTGACGATTTAAAACTTTATCTCGCTGACAACACCCATTCATGGCTATTATCTGAAGATGGTAGTTATCATCTTAAGCAACCATTAGAAGATATTAACCCTATAGATGCACAAGCTATTTTGCTAGATCGTTGGTCAGCACGAATTACTAATTAGAACCTTAACTGCTAACTCACGCGTTTTCGTGTAATACGAGATGATAATTTATATCCTGCAAATAACGGATTTCAGTTTCTAAATCAGCACGTGTTAACGGATGCTGATTAAACCATTGTTGCGGAATTTGTAATGTAATTTTTTTATCATTTGCACTTAATATTAAATTAGGTAATTTATCTTTTTTCTTCCCACGATGGAAAATTGCTGCGAGGCGCAACAAAATAGCCAAACGAATTAAATTTTCCCCATCATGCAAAAAGCATTTACTTGGGAACCTTTTACGGTGTGCCAGTACCAGTGCAGCTAAATGCGTTTGCTCCACGCGCGAACAACCCGCTAAATCAACATGCTGAACGATATAGGCGCTGTGTTTGTGATAGTCATTGTGCGCAATATCTAATCCTACTAGATACAATCGCGTTGCCCAAGCTAGCAATTTACTGGCCTCAATATCATTCAGTTGCCAGCTATCGGCCACCTGAGCTAGCAATTCCAGCGCAGTTTTTTCCACGCGTTTTGCTTTTTCGATATTGACATGAAACCGCTCTGCCAATGCATCTACACTTGCCTGGCGAATATCATGATTTTCAAGCCGCCCTTTTAAATCAAACAATAGCCCTTCACGCAATGCCCAGCTAGCAGCGGTCATTTCTTTAAGTTGCAAGCTCTCAAATAGAGCTTTAAGTACGATGACACCTGCCAAAAAAACTGCTTGGCGATCTTCAGCAAGTCCGGGAATTTTTAAATCCGTACTTCCGTGCTGAACATAAAGCCGAATTATTTTTTCTAAACTTTCAGCCCGAATAGTTCCGTTACTCCATCCTTTTGCTTCGCAGACTTTTGAAACAGTTTTAATAGTGCCTGACGCACCTAAGACCTCGCGCCAACCTTGTTGTAAAAATGATTCACAAACAGGCTCTAATTCTTGTAAGCACGCAATGAAAGCAGTATTGATATTTTTTTCGCTAACATTGCCCGCTAAAAAAAATCTTTTAGTAATGGCGACACAACCCATACTTAAACTTTCTTTTAAAAGAGGGGACATTCCTTCACCCACTATTATTTCTGTGCTACCGCCGCCAACATCAATTACCAAGCGTTTGCCAGCTTGCGGAGCGATGCAGTGGGCAACACCCAAATATACTAAACGCGCCTCTTCATCTCCCGAAATAATTTCTACAGGATGGCCAAGACGTAATTGTGCATCAGCCAAAAATTGACGCGAATCATTAATACTTCGTAATGTTTTAGTGCCGACAATACGTACACTGCGCGACGGGTATTCACGCAAACTTTCACCGAATTTTTCTAAGCAAGCTAATGCTCTCGTGCGCGCGTCATCACTCAATGACCCATCACTTTCCAAGCCCAAACCTAGACGTACTGGCTCACGTAAACGATCCAGTAATACAAGCTGGCCATTATCCCATTTAGCAATAATCATATGAAAACTGTTGGAGCCTAAATCAATTGCAGCGATATGACTGGCTTTTAACGGATCAACGCGAGATAGATTAAACATCGGCTTTTACACCTGAAAAAAATTGCCCGACTAAAGTCGGGCACTATTAATACAAATTCCCAATGGATACGATTCTATTAATTAATCGTTACGCGACTGTCGCTTGTATTTCCCGCAGCTGCCTCCGCCTGCTGTTGTGCAATTGCAATTGCCTGCGCAAACACAGCATCAAAATTTATAGGCGCCAGCATCAAAGGCGGGAACCCGCCTCGAACTAAAATGCTATCAATGGCTTCGCGGGCATAAGGGAACAAAATTTGTGGGCATAGCGTATTGATTGCGTGACTTAGCTGCATTCCTTCTAACCCAGCAATTGCAAATAAACCGGCTTGCTTGATTTCTACTAGGAAAATAGCTTTATTTTCAATACGTGCAGTTATCGTTAGTAATAACACTACTTCATGTAAACTTTCATCCAATCGATTTACTTGAATGTTTAAGTCTTGTTGAATTTTTGGATTCCACGTTTTGCCTAAACCTTCAAGGCCGCTCGGAGTTTCAAATGAAATATCTTTCAAATAGATTTTTTGAATCGAAAATGCCATTTGTGGCTGCTTTTGTTCAGTGCTTTCTGAAATATTATTCTCTTCGGTCATAAGGACGCCTCTTACTAATTTTGATTTTTTTACTATCTATAATGCGAGTATTGTATTTATTTCTGTAAAAGCTCATCAAGCTTACCTTGCTTATCCAGTGCCCATAATTCAGTAAACCCACCAACGTGATAATCGTTAATCCAAATTTGTGGTACAGTTTTTTGTCCACTTTTCTGCATCATCTCATTGCGCAAATGTGGATTTTGGTCCACTCGAATTTCTTCAGCCACAACCCCTTTTTGGGCAAAAAGTTTCTTTGCGTTTACACAGTATGGACATATTGCTGTTGTGTACATTAAAACACGAGCCATCTTAACCTCTGAGGATATTATTTACCTTTAATTAACGGTAAATTTTGGTTTTGCCACTCACTAATGCCGCCTGATAAACGTCTTACATCATATCCTTGCTTAGCAAGCACGCGCCCGATATGTCCTGAATGCTGACCCATTTTGTCAACAATAATAATAATTTTAGTTTTATATTTTTCTAAAATAGCTACGTCAGTATTTATTTTTTCATGGGGGATACTAACGGCATCGATTAAATGGCCTGCTTTAAACTCTGCTGATGCGCGTATATCCAGAACCACTGCTTTCTCAGAATTAAGTAGCCCTGTTAGTTCGTGGGTTGATATTGGCAATCCACTTTTTATCCTTTCTGACCATGAATAAACTATGATCAACGCCGCTAGCCCACTAACTAATAGCCATTCTTGCATAACAAAATTTAAAAAATTCACCATTTGTACCTACGCTCTTATTACATTTTACGAATCACAAAATTGTATGTTGGCAACATTATACACTTAGGGACGCAATGTATTGCTTTTTGCATAGCCTATTTCATTAATCAAAAAAAATGCCCGCGTATGCGAGCATTTTTTTAACAGTAACTGGAATTATTTTTTTGTATGCGCATAAATAATCCACAACCTTGAAAGCCGTGCCAAATTGGATTTATTTGACACCGCCTGAAACGACTTAATCGCCTCTGCCTTTTTATTGATGTTTAAATTAGCTACGCCTAAACGCACATAAGCTTCATCAATAGAATTTACGCCCCCTTTAGCGGTTGCAGCTTTTAAAGTAGCAGCCGCTTTATCATTCAGACCATGTCCCAAATAAGCAGCGCCTATTTTTGCTAAGGCATCACCCGTTGGCAATGTTTGAGCCTCTTTAGCACTGACATCTAAACTAGCCAGATCTTGAGCTGCTTTGGTCTTAGCTAAATTTAATAGCCGCGTCTCACGCTCTTTATCTTTAGGTTGACCCAAAACGCCGGCGCTAATACCTGCTTCAAGTGCTTCTTTTGCAGTACCCGGATCAGTCATTGCCAACGCTAGCTCAGCCAATTCGATATATTCTTTCGCATCTAGAATACCTAACGCTTTCTTGAGTCTCAAGATTTCAATAATCTCTCTTTCGGAATAACTGGCCTCATTGCTTAAATACTTAAACATATTTCGCCAGTATTCTTGTGTCGGATAATGATTCAGCAACGCTTCCAGCGTTGTAATAGTCCCAGCTTTATTATCCAATTTAAATTGCGTACTCATTAACAACTCGTACCAGCTTTTCTCGGGTGTTCTCTTGCCTTGTTCTGCTTGCTTAATTAACTTCTGGGTTAGCTCACCGGCAGTTTTGAAGTCGCCTTTTAAGTAATAAGAGCGCGCAATCATATCCATCATTTCAGTATTGCTGCCGCTTTCTTTAATGTAGCGTTCACCATATTGAATCGCTTTAGGATAATCTTTTAATTGAAAATTAATTTTTGCTAAAAATTCAATTTTTTCTGGCACTTCATTAGCAGGGATTTGATTCGCAGCTAACATAGCTTCATAAACTTTTGCCTGGCTTGCAAAATCTTTCATTTGTTGAAAGCAATAAGCTTTTAACTCATTGATAATTTTTTCTTCTTGCGCTGTTTTGCCCGAAATAGAAGCCGTTTCATTTACTTTATCAAGTGCTTCTTTAAACTTCTTTTGGGCAATTAATTGTTGGGCTTCTTGTAAGGGTTTACCCACTTTTTGACTAATTTTCGCCTTATCTGCAGCATATACAGCAGACGATGTAAGCACCATTACAGAAGTAATGCTAGTAGCGACAACCATTACAAACGCTAAGGTTCGCGAAGTTGCTAAAATTAATTTTTTAACGCGCATACTCTTTACCACTTCCTGTTCAATTACCGTTATTTAATTCTTTATGAAAAAAACGCTGGAATATTATTCCAGCGCTTCGTTACCAACAATACCTATATTGGTTACACCTAAACGTTTAGCAGTAGCCAATACTTTTGCTACTGCATCATACTTGGCTAGTTTATTGGGTTTAAGGTGTAGCTCAGGCATAGGCACTTTACGTGCAGCCGAAGTAAGATAACTTTTCAGCATTTGTCCACTTTCCACTTTACTGCCATTCCAATAAATTGTGGTATCAAAATCAATAACGATATCAATTACCTCTGGCGGCACATCAGGCGGCGCGCTGTTCGTCACAGGCATATCCAATTTCACCGCATGAGTTTGTGGTGGCAGCGTAATAATTAAAAAAACAATAAGCACTAGCATTAAATCGATGAGCGGGGTGGTATTCACCTCCACCATTACATCGCCTTCTGCTCCACTACCTACATTCATACCCATGATAAATACCCTAAAAATATATTTATGCTTTTATAAAGCGTATTTATAAAACTTATTCATTTCTTGGTTCAGTCAAGAAACCTACGCGAACTATGCCCGCCCTTTGGCAATATGCCACTATTCGACCAACATATTCATAGCGAGTATTAAGGTCCCCACGAATATGAACTTCTGGCTGAGGCTTCCTAGGTGCCATATCTCTTAATCTTTTAAATACTTCTTCTTTTGGAATTTGGGTTGCATTCCAATAAGTTTTACCTTCAGGGTCCACTGTAATTACAATATTTTCAGGCTTTGTAATTGTTGGAACGTTAGCAACGTTGGGAAGTTCAACTTTTTTAACATTACGTGCGACCGGAACAGCGATTAAGAAAACAATCAATAAAACCAACATCACATCCACTAGCGGAGTTGTGTTAATTGTGGCATTGAGTTGGTCTTCGCCTTCGCCGGAAG
This sequence comes from Gammaproteobacteria bacterium, assembly GCA_031425935.1. Lineage (GTDB taxonomy): Bacteria > Pseudomonadota > Gammaproteobacteria > Pseudomonadales > Cellvibrionaceae > Cellvibrio. Next base: position 42,391 of record JANPKH010000331.1, read on the forward strand.
AGATATTCATCCCCATTTCTACTACCTCATTTCAAGTTTTACGAATGAAATTATGGGAGCTTAACGCTTTATGTTAAAACCCCCATCTTTCATCAGGCATCTAACAACAATGTAAAATTACTTGCCGCCCTGAATACCTAATACTAAGTAAGCATGAACATCAGCAGCAAAATGATGCAAATTTTCTGAAGTTACTTTGTTACGACGAATAAGCCAGTTATAGAAAAATACTGCTGGTACTGCTACCGCTAGACCAATTGCAGTCATGATCAACGCTTCACCGACTGGGCCTGCTACTTTGTCAATGCTTGCTTGACCCGAAATGGCAATCGCGATTAGTGCATGATAAATACCATATACAGTACCAAACAAACCCACAAATGGAGAGGCTGATGCAACTGTAGCTAGCACTGCCATACCCGTTTGCAATTCGTTAGTAACGTTAGACACTGAACGTTGGATACACATACTTACCCAACTTTCCAAATCGATTTTGTCGGTTTTCCCATCGTGACTTTTAACAGCATTCATTCCGTCTTCGGCTATCGCACGGTAGGCACTATTAGGTTTTAGATTATTTACGCCTTCTTTCAAGCTCTTAGCATCCCATACTTTACGTGCTTCTTTAGCTTGGCCATTTAAAGTTGACTGTGCTAGCAATTTAACAGCTGTGAGATACCATGTTGCTGCAGACATAACCAGCATTAGGATAAGTACGGATCTCGCAACCCAGTCTGGAACACCGTTATGACCAGCCCACAAAGCACCAAGGGTAAATTGTTCTTTTGCATTTGTTTCTGCGTTTGCAGCTTCAAGAGCATTCGTTGCGTCAGCCTCAGGAACAGAAGCTTCAGCTTCCATTGGGGCTGGCTCGGCTGCCGGATCAACAGCGGGAGCTGGTGCAGTCTCTTCAACAGGAGCAAGAGCATCTTGCGCAAAAGCAGAACTAACTAAGAAATGCTGACCACCAAGTGCCAACGCCAAAATTAAAACGGATGAAAGTTTTTTTAACATTTTATTAACCCTGCAGTTAAATTATAAGATCTATTTTTAATGATTAATTCTATCAAGAAGCAAAAAATCTTTACTTCTTGGCATCTTCAATCTTCATACGGACATTCATGGGGTACCAACAAGCAACTGGTTTATCACCTTGCATACAAGGTATAAACTTCCAAGAGCGAGGAACATGCTTAATAACTGCTTCGTCCAAACGCTCAAAACCACTACTCTTTTCTAATTTGGCCTCTGCAACTCGGCCATCTTCCGTAATATAAAGATTAACGCCAACAACACCCTCTTCTCCAAGCCGTATTGAAGCTTGCGGATAATCTGGATTCGATAGGCCTTTTTTTGTTTGTTTTGGCCTTGTAATAGTTGACGGCTCAACGACTGGCTTAGCCGTTGTACTTTGAACAGCCACAATAGCAGTTGAATTAGCTGGAGCATCTGGCACAAAATCAAATGACGGTGGCGGCACAAAATCGGGTGGTGGAATTTTTGTATCTGGTGGTGGTGGTGGTGGTTCCACTACCTCATCCGGCTTGATTTCTTCCACAACTTTCGTTTGAAGAACTTCTGAGATTTTTGTGGATACATTACCAGCTAAACCACTAGCCAAACCATAAATTAGAAGAATATGAAAACCAATTACAAAGAAAAGGCCAAATGATCTTTGACCTGTAGATTTCTGGGCGTGATATGACATAACTGAGCTGCCACCTTTCTGAATTCACCTGCAAAAATGATAATGCTGTACAAATATAACAATGTTTGTAGTGCAAGATCATGGAGTTAGCGCCTAAAGCACCCGCACCTAGGTCGTAGCATTTTTAACTACGCCTCAAGATTTAGATAACTTAATTAGCCGACGCTGACAATTCTTTAGGTTATTTTTGTGTGTTTACGAGCAGGCTTACTGCCCCCTAAAAAACGCGGTTATCTTAACTTCTCTTATTACGCATGAAAAGCGCTATTTCTGTCATTTCTTTATTTAAACTTTAATATTTGACGCTTAAGCTTCCCTGTGTGTGACAGCGTACTCTTCAATATATTCAATTATTTCTGAAACTTTAACCCGAAAGATTTGATTCAGATCATATATCAACCCAAAAAACGCTGCCCGCCTACGTCTCTTTAGCTTAATCTACGGCAAGTTAGACGAATTGAGAATGTTTTTCCGCTATCTTAAAGAATTATAAAGTAGGTTTTGCAGACTGGGATGTAGCAAAACAAAGCTTTGGAAAACTACAGTTCGCGTTACGATTTGAAACCTTTTACTTTAGCATTCACCTAAATATTAAAAACGATAATCAAAATTTACACTCGACATATTGGGTTTGTTATATAACTCATCACAAATATTTTTGTATTCAAAGTTGATATTGAGATATTCATTAATTACAAAACCAATTCCTATTCCATAAGAAATGCCAGAATAACTAACACTAGGACTTTCAAGTTCTGTACCAGTAATATCCTTCGTTGTTTTAGATGTGCTTATTTGAGTATATCCGATAAGTGCATACAACTTAGCATCATCATTCTCTAGCTCAGGCTTATAATAGATACTTCCGTAAGTGCCTAAATCGCGCTCAAACTTACCCCTTTCCTCAAGCGCACCTCCAGTAGTTACACCATACGTGATGCCTTTACCCGATCTTAAACCGGAGCCTACCCGAATCTCTCCACCTAATGCATTATTGTATTTATAACCACCAATTAACTCTCCGGTACGAATAGCAGTGGTATCGCCTAACGTCATCCCGTTACTAAGAGTCACCATATCTTGTTTATCATCAACGGCGGATGCGCCAATGCCAACATAAAAGCCCTTGTGGTTATCAGCTAGCGCGGGCATTGCTAAGAGCGTAATAGCAAAGAAATAGGCTTTGTTCATGGGGGGATCCTTTAAAAGATTTGAAAATTTTCTTATCGTTAGTACTTGCGCACCATCATAGCTGAGCAAGGCGCATAAAAAAAGCACTGGTTTTAACGCCAGCGCTTTTCGTTTTTACTTTTACCGTTGATCTATCACCGATGTTTTATTTTTTCATTAGCCTTCAAGCCAGAGATTACTTCTATATTAATTCCATCTGATAAACCAGTCTTAACTTCACGTTTCTCGAATTTTTGCGGCCCTACTTCTACTTCTACAAAATTTGCTTTATCTTCAATTATTAAATTACCTTCATTAATAGCCAAGACATTTTCTTTTTTGTCCAAGACTATATCAGCATTAGCACTGTAGTTAGCTCTGAGGAAAAGCTGATCGTTTAATTTTACTGCTGCACGAATCTGAAATTTAATGGTGCCCTGATCAGAGATACCCTTGGGTGAAATATATTCCAGCATAGCTGTAAATGGTTTGCCTTCTAACGCCCCAACATTTAGTACTAACTCCATACCTTCTCGTAGTTTTCCTACTTCTGACTCGTCCACATTGCCTTCAAAAATCATATCTGTCATGTCGGCCAAGTTCGCAACACTGGTTCCGGATTGAAAGGTACTTGATTCAACAATAAATGCGCCTTCTTTGTTGGGCACATCGAGTACCATCCCCGTTACTGTCGCGGGAATCATGTTGGATATTTTTTCAGATTTTTTGGTCGCACCCGATTTTAACAAGAGCACATTATTTTCAGATGATGTGACTGCTTCACGTTGCAGGTTATAAGTTAACAAAAATTTATTATATTCCGATGCCGAAATTAATTTTTGTTCAAAAAGTTTTTTCTGGCGTTGATTTTCAATTTCTGTATTTTGGAAATTAATTTTTGCAGCCTCTAATTGAGACTCTGCCTGGTTAACTTGCAACATACTAGGACGCAATGTGATTTTTGCTAAGATATCTCCTTTTTTAACTTTTTGGCCAGCCACCACAAACAGTTGCTCAACAACACCCGAAACTTGCGATTTTACCTCAATTTCCCGACGCGGAATCACTTTACCTATAGCCACCGTCTTTTTAATAATGGTAGTTTTTAAGACTGGATCTGTTTGATAAACTACGGGAGCTTGCTGTGATTTCTTGTAAAGAAATACTGCCGTTCCTATAAATATAATTGCAATTACGCCTAATACTACAAACCACATGATTTTTTTCATTTTCCCTTCTTACCTTTTGTTAATATTAATAATGTAAAAAATTTATTCATCTTGCAAAGCGACTATAGGATTTACTGCCGCAGCCTTTGATGCAGGCAATAGAGATGCAAGAAACCCGGAAATAATTAACACGACTAATGCCGTAATTGCTACTTTAAAATCTACCGCTGGATGACGAAACATACCCGCATTTCCACCAACAGCATCCATAACTCTATTAACAATTTCCAGCAATAATACAGCACAAACTAAACCAAAATAACCTGCTACAGCCGTAATAAAAATAGACTCTTGCACAATCATTCCGATAATAGATGAAGGCGTAGCACCTAATGCTTTACGCAAACCAATTTCTCTTGTTCGTTCCTTAACTACAATCAACATAATATTTCCGACACCTATAGCGCCGGCCATTATAGTGCCTATTGCTACTACCCAACTAAATACTTTAATACCGATAAAAAGGCCTCTAATTTTGTCGAATTCCTTTTGTAAATTAAAACTACCAATTACACCAACATCATTAGGGTCAATTTTTTTTATTAAACTTAAATATTTTTTAACATCTTTTTCCACAACCTCAGCATGTATACCTGGTTTTGGAATAATTACAAAGCTACCTACGTTATTCACTTGGTTAAACGCATAACGCAGCGTGTCATTCGGCAAATATATTTTTTCGGCTTCTAAACTATCGGGCTCAGTAGAACTCGACTTAAAAACACCTACTACTTGGAAACTAATGCCAGAAATTGTGATGTAGGCGCCTACTACATTGTCGCTTTTAGCAAATAGCATTTCTTTTACTCGCGTGCCTATAACAGCAACCTTGCGTCGTTTTTGATCGTCCGTTTCATTGATGTAGCGGCCTTCAAGTATTTTTTGTTGGTGAATATTTGTCATCCCAGCATGAGTGCCTTGGATGGAAAAACTACCATTTTTTGTTTTATAAACTGTATACGCGGGTGCACCGCCCCAAATACCTAAACTGTTTTGGGCGTAAATTTTATCTATATTCGGTACATTATTTTTAATAGCCTCGACATCTTCAGCTTTTAAACTCATGCGTCGTCCTATGGGCATTCCCTGATAAGCTATTTGTGTACTACCTTGGGACCAGATCCATACTGAATTAGGAATTTCTTTAAACTCTTCGAGTACACCATTTTCTAATCCCTTACCAGCACCTAATAAAATTGCCAGCATGAAAATTCCCCAAAAAACACCAAACGCGGTTAGACCTGTGCGCAATTTGTGTTGTTTTAGCGTGAAAAATATTTCTTGCCACTTTTCAATATCAATAAGCATTCATAGTTCCTTATTCGGCACGCATAGCTTCAACGGGCATTATGCGCGCAGCTTTTAATGCAGGCATTAAACCGGCTAAAGCACCTACGATTACTAACAAAATGATCGCGGTTATAGCAACTTGAAAATTAACCTCAGGGTTTTCAAAAAATTCTAATTTCACCCCGGCAGAGCGCAATCCAAATGATGTTAACTCCAATAAGCCCACGCCCAAAACTAAACCGCTGTATCCAGCTATGCTAGTTACCAAAATAGATTCCATTAACAATGTGCTGACAATGCTAAAAGGTGTGGCGCCTAATGCTTTACGAATCCCAATTTCACGCGTGCGCTCTTTCACTGTAATAATCATAATATTACTTACGCCTACAATACCGGCTGTTAATGTACCCAAGCCAACAAACCAAATAAGAGCGTTGATGGCAAAAAATAAACCATTCACCATTTTTGCAGGCTCTGCCATATTAAAAGATTTTATTGCGCGCTTATCTTCAGGTGATACATCATGACGAACTTTTAATAATGCAATAACTTTTTTCTCTAGCTCAAAGCCATCGCTACCAAGTGCTGGTCGTATCCAAATATTATTTATTTTGTCGCCACTACCAAATAATTTATCGAAAGTAGGTCGCGGAATATATATGCGCTCGGAATCTTGGCCACGGTTGGCTTTATCATAAAAAACCCCGACTACTTTCATAGCAACATCATTAATGCGAATAGTTTTGCCAACCGGATCAACGTCTTTACCAAAGAGCCTCTCTGCTACTACAGAACCAACAGCAGCGATTTTTCTAACTTCTAAATCATCAAGTGGATTATTTTTTCTACCAAATGTGAAGGGTAGACTTTCTTTAATTTTAAAATATTCTGCGGGAACACCAAATACGGAATAGTTTCCCGTTTTATTTTCATACTTGATGGTAATACCGCCTCTTTGTTGTTCCGCAGAAATAAATCTCAATCCTGGAATGTCCTTTTTAATGGCTTGTATATCCGCTTCAGTCATTGCAATGCTTCGCCCTAAACCCAACCCTTTATAGGCTATTGACGTGGTATTACTCCAGACAATAATAAAATCCATTACTTCCGTACCAAAACTTTTATACACGCCATTTTGCATTCCTTTACCCGCTCCGAGTAAAAGAATAAGCATAAAAATTCCCCAAAACACACCAAAAGCAGTGAGCCCTGTGCGCAATTTATTTTGGCGCAATGTGTAGAGAATTTCTTGCAAGCCATCCATATTCATTAACCTAGAATTGCTTCTTCATTTTGATCTGTCATGTCATCACCGTGATGATGCTTGCCTGAAACAATCAGACCATCTTTTAAAACAATTTGACGTTGTGTTTGATCGGCAACATCTTTTTCATGAGTGACTATAACAATGGTATTGCCAAGGCTGTGAACTTCCTTGAGCAACGCCATAATTTCCAGCGTGGTTTGGCTATCAAGTGCTCCTGTTGGCTCATCGGCTAAAATAACTTTAGGCTTGGTAACCAATGCACGTGCTATAGCAACTCGTTGCTTTTGACCACCTGATAATTCATTAGGCATAAAATTAGCACGATGTGAAAGTCCAACCATTTCTAGATATTGTGTTGCGCGATAATTACGTTCTTTACGACCAACGTTTTGATAATACAATGGCAGTGCTACATTTTCGGTAGCATTTTTAAATGGTAATAAATTAAATGATTGAAATATAAAACCAAGCAATTCATTACGTAGATGTGCTGACGTTTTTTCTTTTAGATTTTTTATTTCGCGGCCTGCAAGAAAATAATCACCCTGATCGTGGTTATCTAAAATACCTAAAATATTTAACAAGGTTGATTTACCAGAACCAGATGAACCCATAATAGATACTAATTCGCCCTCCTGAATATGCAGGTCAATTCCCTTAAGCACGTGTAGTGGTTGCTCGCCTGAATGATAGTATTTATGAATATTGTGAAGCTTAATCATGATGTTTTCTGTCCTTTATTCAAGGCGACCTATTAGTGTAGAGTGACTCATTTATGATTACATGCGCACAAGCCTAGTGTGTTTAATCAAACTTTATAGGTTAGTCGCTATTTATTTACCCTTATTAACAATCTAATGACATTTGCCATTTTTAGTTATTGTGATCAACTCATGTAACGTTTGATGCAAATTTTGCGAATATAGATTCAAGCCAGCCGCAAAATTATCTAACCATATTATTCGTGTTCATATTATTCATCTTGTAGTGCCGTAATGGGATTCACGGACGCCGCTTTTAGAGCGGGCAGTACTGAAGCTATAGCACCCGCTGATACCAGAACCGCAAATGCCATAAACGCCGTGCCTAAATCAACATAAGGCGAAGAAAACATACCAGCTCCTTTGCCCATTTTGATTAAGATAGATTCTATTCCCTCAAGCAAAAATACCCCAGCCACTAATCCGACGTACCCTGATATAACCGTTATAAACAATGATTCCTGCACAATCATCAAACTTATTTTTGTGGGTGTTGCACCGAGTGCTTTACGTAAACCAATTTCCCGCGTGCGTTCTTTTACAACAACTAACATTATATTTCCCACGCCAATAACGCCTGCGATAATAGTCCCTATAGCAACCAACCAACTAAAACCTAAAATTCCTTTTACCAGGCCCTGTTGCTGCTGAAATTCTTGTTCAGCATTAAAGGTTCCTAATACGCCCACATCGTCAGGATGTATTTTTTGCCGCTCATGAATAAGTTTTTTTACGGCTTTCTCCAGTTGTTCAGCCTTATATCCAGGTAAGGGTTGTATCCATAGCTCATCTAATCGATCCATCTGATTAAATGCTTTACGTAAACTATTGTTGGGAATGAATACGCTGTTGCTTTGGTTTCTGTCACCCTCATCGGGCTCAGTGGTTGTGTACACACCGACGATCTGAAAGTAAATACCGCGAATATTAATAGCTTTTCCAATTGGATTGCCGCCACCTTTAAATAGAATATCCCTTACGCGAGTACCGATTACCGCTACCTTACGGAACTCCGTCTCGTCTAAATAATTAATGTAACGTCCTTCAACCACACGACTTGTGAGTAATGACTCCCATCCCGCATGAGTTCCTATAACATTAAAAGAGCCGCTGGCTTTTTCATGGATAACATATTGCGCTCCTCTCAAAAAGTTTTGGCCTTCGACTAATTTCACACCAGAAATTTTTTCTTTTATTGCATCAACATCATTTTGCGTTAGTACAATATTTCTCCCTTTTCCTAAACCTTTGTAGGGTAATTGTGTTGCATTTGATGACCATAAAAATACAACATTTTTCCTATCACCAAATAAGGCTTCGACTTTAATACCAAAGCCAGTACCAAAACCCAATAGCAGTACCAACATAAAAATGCCCCAAAAGACACCAAATGCGGTTAGGCTTGTTCTGAGTTTTTGTTTTTTAAGTGTGTTAAAAATTTCTTGCCATTTATCCACATCAATTAATTTTAATTCCATTATTCGGCCCTCATAGCTTCTATCGGCATAATGCGCGCCGCTTTTAAAGCGGGTATTAAACCTGCAATTACACCCGCAATAATTAACAAAAGTAATGCGCTTATCGCTATCCCGATATCCACTTCAGGTTGTTGAAAATAAGGTAAATTAATTTTAAATTTTTCTAGCAATATAGAAACGGCCTCGAGAAAACCAACACCAAAAACGAGCCCACAGTAGCCAGCGATACTTGTCACTAAAACGGATTCAAGTAGCAAACTAAATATAATAGATGTTGGTTTCGCACCAAGTGCTTTACGAATACCAATTTCACGCGTACGTTCTTTCACTGTAATAATCATGATATTGCTAACCCCCACAATACCCGCGAGTAGCGTTCCTATGCCTACTAACCATATAAATAAATTCAAACCCTCAAATGTTTGTTTTGTTTCTAGCGTAGAGCGTGCGTAATTATTTACAAAAATAGCCCGAGCATCATCTGGCGCGACATGGTGTCGCTCCTTGAGTAATTTCATTATTTTTTCTTCCAACGCTATGCCATCTGCTCCTTGTTTAGGACGCACCGTAATCAAGTCTACATCTGGGCCACCACCAAAAGTTTTTTTGAACGCGCTGATAGGCATATATAACCGCTCTGACATGACACCGCGGTTACCTTTATCGTAGAACACACCGATAATTCGAAAAACAAGATTATTGATTTGGATTTCTTTCCCTATTGCGTCATCTTGCGAAGTGAAAAATTTTTCTGCAACTCGGGTACCAATTACTACGACTTTTCTACTTTCATCTTCGTCCCAATAATTTAAACGACGACCATTATTGAATGGTACTTTTTCTTTAATATTAAAATATTGGTCCGCCACGCCAAACACACCAAACATTCCCGACTTAAGACCATAATTTACTAAAGTGTCAGAACTTGTAAAATTTCCCAATGCATTTTCACTAGAAATATAGCGAACGTCGGGGAACTGCTGACGAATAACTGCCATATCGTCTTCGTTAAATTTTATTCTACGACCAACCGGGAAGCCTTTATAAGGTACTGAAGTTGTGAAAGGTACGATCCAAATCGAATCTAACGTATCGTTAAATCTGCCTTCTAACGATGCTTTTTCCATACCTCTGCCAGCCCCTAACAGCAGAATGAGCATGAATATACCCCAGAACACTCCGAAGGCTGTGAGAGCAGTGCGTAATTTATTTTGGCGTAATGTGTATAATATTTCTTGCAAGCCATCCATTTTACAATCCTAATTTCTTATAGATTTACCTTAGTGTTCGCTTAGATGCTACTTTTTGAGATATAGATTCACGGCTCGTTATTTTTAAACGATATGCCTGACATTACATTGGAGGAAAAAATGATGGAAAGTGGCTAACGTATAAAGTTAGCCACTCTTTGGGATTTTACAGATTTTTATCTATTTTGGCGATTGACGCCATTGATTAACGCTTTTATCGCTGCTGCGATGATGTTGCTATCTTTGCTTACACCAAAGACCGGCTTACCGTTATCAACTTTTATCTCAACATAACAAACTGCTTCGACATTTGAGCCTTCGCCCACGGAATGCTCTGAATAATCCATCACGCTAATATCTAGGTTGGTGTATTGGCTCAATGCATGTGCAGCAGCATCTATAGGCCCATTGCCAGTGCCAGTAATCTCAACTGTTTTATTTTCGTGTTGTGCGTAAATAACGATATCCACTTGTTGTTGACTGTCATCATAGTTTTTTAACTTCGAGCTTTGATAGGTAAATGGAGTGTTTATGGAAAAATATTCTTGTTCAAATATTTTTACAATGTCAGCACTTTTTACTTCTTTGCCGGTTGCATCACTAACTTTTTGCACCACGCTACTAAATTCAATTTGCAAACGCCGAGGCAACTGCAAGCCTGCTTCTTGTTGTAATAAAAAACTGACACCACCTTTTCCTGATTGCGAGTTTACGCGTACCACCGCATCGTAACTACGATTTAGATCCGCCGGGTCAATAGGCAAATAAGGCACCTCCCAAAGCGCATCTTTTTTCTGCACCGCAAAACCTTTTTTAATGGCGTCTTGATGTGAACCCGAAAACGCGGTAAATACTAATTCTCCCGCATAGGGATGACGTGGGTGCACAGGCAATTGTGTGCAATCTTCTACTAATTTTCGCACACGATCGATATCAGAAAAATCTAACCCCGGATGAATACCTTGCGAATATAAATTTAACGCAAGCGTCACCAAATCCACATTACCGGTGCGCTCACCATTGCCGAACAAGCAACCTTCTACGCGGTCCGCTCCGGCCATTACTGCTAATTCCGCTGCTGCAACCGCAGTACCGCGGTCATTGTGAGGATGAACACTCAACACTATGCAATCGCGTTTATTTAAGTTTCGATGCATCCATTCAATTTGATCTGCGTAAGTATTTGGCGTATTCATTTCTACCGTTGCAGGCAAATTGAAAATAATTTTTTTCGCAGGTGTTGGCTGCCACACCTCGGTAACCGCATCACAAACTTCTTTAGAAAATTCTATTTCCGTACTGGAAAAAACTTCTGGCGAATATTGGAAAGTCCAATCCACTTCCGGCATTTGTGCGGTTAATTCCTTACACCAACGAGTACCTTGAATCGCGATATTTTTTACACCATTTTTATCAGTGTTATAAACAATTTTACGAAATGCTGGTGCAATAGGATTGTACATGTGCAATATAGCGCGCTTGGCGCCACGTAAGCTATTCACTGTTTTTTCAATTAAATCGAAGCGGGCTTGCACAAGTACTTCGATAGTTACATCATCGGGTATATGATTTTCTTCAATCAGCACACGAGTAAAATTCAAATCAATTTCAGAAGCCGACGGAAATCCAATCTCGATTTCTTTAAAACCTATCGCTACTAATTCCTTAAACATACGTAATTTTGTTGCAACGGACATCGGATCAATTAGCGCTTGGTTTCCATCACGCAGGTCCGTGCTCATCCAAATGGGCGGCTTCGTAATAAAATTATTTGGCCACTGACGGTCTGGCAAACTCACGCCGATAAAGCGCTGATATTTTGTTGATGGATTATTAATCATGACTAGCTCCGTATTTACAATCGATTTAATTTATTTGGCAATAGCTGCAGAAACTGTTTGAAGATTGCAGCTAATTACGAGCAATCAATAAAAAGATTTATTTAAACAACTTTACTCGTTTAACTAAACATAGGCTGTAGCTTCATCTAAATACTGGTACTTAGCTTTTTGCCTATGTGGTGAAAAGACTTGCAGTTTGAAGAAGGATAACTGAAAAGTTTGAGCAGACGATTGCTAAAGCTGTTACCTTGAACCTAATTGCGCAACATTATTCTACCAAATGAGGTATTCTTGGCAATATATGACACTATTGTGAGAAATATGATGTCCTTTGAGCTAGACCGGTACGATCGCCTGATACTTGAAACTTTGCAAAAGAACGGACGTATTACCAATCAAGAACTTGCAGATGCAATCAGCTTATCTCCATCGCCATGTTTGCGGCGTGTACGTCAATTAGAAGAGTCTGGATTAATAGACGGCTATGTTGCATTACTTAATGCACGAAAGTTAGGTTTAACCTTGATGGCCTTCATTCAAATTAGCATGGATAAGCATACGCCCGAGCGGTTCGAGCTATTTGAAAAAACGGTAAGCAGCTATCCAGAAGTACTTGAGTGCCACCTCATTACTGGGCAGTCCGCTGACTACTTATTAAAAGTTATAGTGAAAGACATGGATGGTTACCAGCTCTTCCTGCTGCAAAAACTTACTCGTATAGAGGGCGTGAGCGGTGTGCATTCTTCGTTTGTATTGAAGTCACCAATTGATGGAACATCACTACCGTTGATCTAAAATGGGGGGTTAATTCAAAAGTATTTTTACAGCGCTTTTTAAAGATTTTAATGAAATTATTCCATAGCCAAATGAGCCTCATCCAGACCTTTACGCTAGCGTTTGTTCATCATTATTCTGATAAATCGCTTCGCTGTATAAATAGCCTCTACAAAAAAGGAGCCTAAGCTCCTTTTTATGTTTAACTCACTTCTTCTGCGCGCGTCTATCATCTTTTCGACGATTTTCAGAAGCCTTATTTGCGGCTTTCTCTTCCTCTGTACGCCTATCCGACCGTTGCCGCTCTTCAAGAACGTCTTCTAGTTGGCTCAAAATAACCGGTTGGATCTTCTTCTTTTCCATCTCAAACTCCTCATATGCTCTCTTTAACACTCATTAGTAAGTCCGGTTCCTCCCGAACGCATTTTGAGTATAGATCACATTTCGAATTAAATATCCAAGTTGGCAACCGCCAATGCATTTGTTTCTATAAATTCGCGACGTGGTTCAACTTGGTCACCCATTAATGTGGTGAAAATTTGATCAGCTGCAATTGCATCCTGAATAGTTACTCGCAACATGCGACGTGTTTCAGGATTCATGGTGGTATCCCAAAGTTGTTCCGGGTTCATTTCGCCCAAGCCTTTATAACGTTGAATGTTATAACCTTTACGCGACTCCTTCATTAACCAATCCAGGCCTTCGGTAAAGCTACTAATAGGTTGTTTACGTTCACCTCGTTGTATATAGGCGCCGTCTTCTATCAGCGTTTCCAAGTTTTTACCTAAGGACACAATAGAAGCGTACTCCCCCGACGCAAAGAAATCGTGGTTGAATGGATAATGAGTAGAGATACCGTGAGCGATGATTTCAACTTGTGGCAAGAACAAATGACGCTCATTATCTTCACGGATAGTAATAAGGTATTTCTGACTGCCCGCCCGATCATCAAGACTGAAACTCGCGAGCATTTGGTCACACCATTGTTGCATATGGCCTTGATCGGCTAGATGTTCCGGGCGCACTGCTGACACATAAATCATCTTTTCCAACACTATCGCTGGATATAGACGTGATAGACGTTCAATGGTCGCCATTACTTTGCGATATTGTTGCACAAGCTTCTCAATAGCCTCACCACCAATTCCAGGGGCTTCCGAGTTAACGTGTAGACTTGCACCTTCGAGTGCCGCTTGCGTAAGGAACTCTGTCATCGCCGCTTCGTCTTTTAGGTACTGTTCTTGCTTACCTTTACTAATTTTGTATAGCGGCGGCTGTGCAATATAGATATGACCGCGCTCAATCAACTCTCGCATTTGGCGGAAGAAGAAGGTTAATAGCAGCGTGCGGATATGAGAACCATCCACATCAGCATCGGTCATGATAATAATGCTGTGATAGCGCAGCTTTTCCGGGTTGTATTCATCCTTACCGATACCGCAACCAAGTGCAATAATCAATGTACCTACTTCAACGCTGGAAAGCATTTTATCAAAACGAGCTTTTTCCACGTTAAGAATTTTACCTTTGAGCGGCAGGATGGCTTGTGTCTTCCGCGCTCGGCCTTGTTTCGCAGAGCCGCCCGCTGAATCACCTTCTACAAGATAAACTTCAGATAAAGTCGGATCTTTCTCCTGACAATCCGCTAATTTTCCCGGCAGGCCAGCAATATCTAGTGCGCCTTTGCGGCGGGTCATATCACGCGCTTTACGCGCTGCCTCTCGAGCGCGAGCTGCATCAATCATCTTGCCAACAATGGCTTTTGCTTCGCCCGGATTTTCAAGCAAATAGTTACCAAAATGTTCAGCCATCTCCTGCTCGACCGCATTTTTAACTTCTGAGGAAACTAATTTATCTTTAGTTTGGCTAGAGAATTTAGGATCTGGAACTTTAACCGATACAATAGCTGTTAACCCTTCCCGGGCATCATCACCGGTTGTGGCAACCTTCGCATTTTTGCCCAACCCTTCTTTATCAATGTAACTGTTTAAACTGCGGGTTAAAGCCGCACGAAAACCCGCCAAGTGAGTTCCGCCATCGCGCTGTGGAATGTTATTGGTGTAACAAAGCAACGTCTCCTGGAATGTATCATTCCATTGCAAAGCAACCTCCACCCCTATGCCATCCTCACGAGTAAGTGACGTAAAATGAACCATTTTATTGATGGTCGATTTGTTTTTGTTAAGATGATCAACGAAAGCTCGTAGGCCGCCTTCGTATTGATAGACCTCCTCCTTACCGCTACGCTCATCTTTCAACACTATGCGCACACCTGAATTCAGAAAAGACAGCTCGCGCAAGCGTTTAGCTAGCAACTCAAAGTGGAATTCAATATTCGTGAAAGTTTGCGCTGAGGGTTTGAAATGGATTTCGGTTCCAGAAGTTGTAGTGTCACCTACAACTTTTAATGGTTCATCTGGGACACCGTGGCGGTAAATTTGTTCGTGGATTTTACCTGCACGACGAATAGTTAGCTTTAAATACTCAGACAATGCATTAACTACCGAAACACCCACGCCATGTAGGCCGCCGGATATTTTATAGGTATTATCATCAAACTTACCGCCGGCATGCAGAATCGTCATGATAACTTCAGCTGCAGAGACACCTTCTTCGTGCATATCCGTAGGAATACCACGGCCATTATCGGCAACCGATACGGTTTCGTCAGGGTGAATGATGACTTTTATCTCATTACAGTGGCCAGCCAAAGCTTCGTCGATTGAATTATCAACCACCTCAAACACCATATGGTGTAAACCTGAGCCGTCATCCGTATCACCAATGTACATCCCTGGGCGCTTACGCACTGCATCCAACCCTTTGAGAACTTGAATACTGGACGAGTCGTAAGTGTTTTCTTCTGACATAGCTGGGAATCTCCGCTGCTTTCTTCGTGTACGCTTATCGTTAATTCGACAAGCACTTAAACTATCTCTTCTATCCTGCCTTGTTCCACGTGAAACAATTTTATTGCTGCATCTGGTTTATTTTGCCAAACACTAATAAGGCTTTGCTCTTCAACGCCAGTAATGAATACTTGGGTCGCCATTGAATCCAGCCATTTCGCGAGTAACATACGATGCTTTTGATCCAGTTCTGCAGGTAAATCATCGACAAGATAAATTGTCTTACGCCCCGTTATCTTTGAAAACACATAACCTTGGGCAATTTTTAAAGCACAAACTAAAAGCTTTTGCTGCCCGCGAGACAAGATTTCGGCAGCGTCTAACCCATTTACAGTAATGTGTAGATCTGCGCGATGGCCGCCAGCAAAAGTGTAACCAAGCTGCATATCCCGATCTACCCCGTGCCGTAAAATATCAGCAAACGATTTCTCAGTATTCCAACCGCAAAAATAGTCAATAGCAATGCCATCAACGTTAATAAATTCATTAAGAAGCTCATAAAAGGCTTCTTTAAATTGAGTCATACACTTCTGTCTCAACAAGTGTATTTGCTCGGTGAGCACAACTAGCTCCTGATCCCAAGACGCCAATTCGAAACCTGGGCCACTGTTATTGCTCGGCATTCTATCACGCCGCAACAAGCTATTGCGGTGTTTCAAGCAGAGTTGGCAATCCCTCCAGAGCGGGAAAAAACTAGGTTCCACGTGAAACACAAGCCAATCCATAAATTGCCGCCTTATTTTGGGGGCGCCCTCTAATAGCCAAAATGTGTCGGCGTCAATAACTTGAATGGGTAGATATACAGCTAGATCTGCAGCCGATGAAACCATCTTACTGTTGGCTTTGTAAGTAGCCGAGCCATCACGATGACGATTAATTCCGATGGAAACTTCAGCTCCGTCATCAGCTTTTACTTTGCCAAACACGGTAAACTCTTGATGATCATGATTAATAAGCGGTTTGTGTTTATGGCTGCGAAAGGATCGGCCAAGCGCCAACACATTAATAGCCTCAAGAACACTGGTTTTACCGGAGCCATTCTCACCAAAAAATAGATTAACCCGCTCTGATGGATTAATATCAACTGATTTGAGATTGCGCAGATTTTGAATAAATAAACGTTTTAGGGTCATACCAACGACGTGTTGTGGGAATTACAAGCGCATTGGCATAACAACATATAAAGAATCGCCATTATCCGGGTCCTCTAACAAGGCACTGGAATTAGAATCAGATAAAGTGATTTTAATATTTTCATGGTTTATCACGTTAGTCACATCTTGCAAATAGCTCACATTGAAACCAACTTCTAAGCCGTCACCTGTATAATCAACAGCAACCTGCTCTTCTGCTTCTTCTTGTTCTGGATTGTTAGCTACTATCGTTAAAAGATGATCAGACAACAAAAAACGTACTCCACGGTATTTTTCATTGGAAAGAATTGCGGTACGGGCAAACGCTTGCTTCAACTCCACGCGCGAACCAATAATAACCTTGTTGCCTCCGCGAGGTAGCACACGCTCATACTCCGGAAACTTCCCATCCACTAATTTAGAAGTAAATGTGTAATCCACTGAGGTCACACGAATGTTATTTGCACTCAATGTAATCTCAACCTGTACAGTAGAATCGTCCAAAAGACGTGACAATTCTAATACCCCTTTACGCGGTAATATTGCCTGAATAACATCTGAAGTATTAACAGCAACTGCACGGGTACACATGGCCATACGGTGGCCATCTGTAGCAACCACTCGGAGTTGATCTTGGCGAACTTCCCACAACATGCCATTTAAATAATAGCGAACATCCTGCTGCGCCATCGCAAATGAGGTACGCTCAATTAAACGCTTAATCTCTTGTTGTGCACAACTAAAGCGTAAATTTCCTGGTGTGTCTTCAACATTAGGGAAGTCTGCTGCTGGCAATGTCGAAAGAGTAAATCTACTACGCCCCGACTTTACGATTATGCGCTGATCTTCTTGAAAAAATTCAATATTCGAGCCTTCTTGTAGCGATCTACAGATATCCACTAGTTTGCGAGCAGGCACTGTGACTTCGCCGGATTCACCGGCTTTGGGTAATTGCACACGGCCAACAATTTCAACCTCTAAATCAGTTCCAGTCAGAGACAATTGATCGCCGTTTAAAACAATAAGTACATTAGAAAGAACGGGAAGAGTTTGACGACGCTCGACTACACCAGCGACCAATTGTAAGGGTTTAAGTAGCGCTTCACGCAATACGACAAATTTCATGTGGTGGTCTCTTGAAAGTTCATCCGGAAATTATGGATAATTATCTAAAATAAAAATACTTACACATCTGTAGCTTAAGTTGTCAGCGAACGCAGGAGATTTTTCATATCTTCACGGATGTCCGCAGTTTCTTCTTGTAATTGCTTAATCTTACGACAGGCGTGCAATACTGTTGTATGATCTCGCCCGCCAAATGCCTCACCAATTTCAGGCAAACTATGATTAGTTAACTCTTTCGCCAACGCCATAGCGACCTGTCGTGGACGAGCAACGGAGCGACTACGCCGCTTGGAAACCATATCATTCATTTTGATTTTGTAATACTCACTGACAACACGTTGAATATTATCAATGCCTACTTGCTTGTCTTGTAGTGCTAGCAAATCCTTTAGAGCCTCGCGAACCAGCTCTACATCAATAGGTCGGCCTGTAAAGTTTGCGCTAGCGATAACCCGCTTAAGCGCTCCCTCCAAATCACGTACATTAGCGCGAATACGTTGAGCGATGAAGAAAGCCGCCTCATTGGATAGATCAATGCCAACCTGATCGGCTTTCTTCATTAATATGGCAACACGAGTCTCCAATTCAGGTGGCTCAACCGCAACTGTTAAACCCCAACCAAAACGCGACTTTAAACGCTCCTCTAAGCCATTGATTTCTTTAGGAAAACGATCACACGTTAAAATAATTTGCCGGCCGCCTTCGAGGAGCGAGTTAAAAGTATGAAAGAATTCTTCTTGCGAACGTTCTTTGCCCGCAAAGAATTGAATATCGTCAATTAATAAGGCGTCCATCGAGCGGTAATAGCGTTTGAAATCGTTGATAGCATTCAATTGTAATGCCTTCACCATATCCGCAACAAATCGTTCAGAATGTAAATAAACAACCTTAGCATTAGGATTTTTAGCAACTAAGGCATTACCAACAGCTTGCATCAGATGGGTCTTACCCAAACCAACGCCTCCATAAATAAACAATGGATTATAAGCACCGCCTGGGTTTTCAGATACTTGCCGCGCCGCCGCCAAACCTAACTGGTTAGATTTTCCTTCCACAAAGGTAGCAAATGTAGAACCTGCATTTAAGTAATTGCTGTGTTTTAACGCACCCTCAACATTAGAACCATTATTTAATGATTCCTCCAAGGGGCGATATTTTTTCTGAGTGAAAGCTTCTTGTATTTTTGTACCTGGTTTTGACGTACTGGGAACAATATTATTAATCTGTTGGGCACCACCAATTAATGTAGATCCATTTTTCATCGGGGGGCTTAAAGGTGACAAATTTAATGGTGCTGCCGATCCCATTCCTATTGTAGAGCTATTTTTAGCACCAACAGCAATCACAACTGTAAGTTGGGGACCATCTTGAAAATTAACAACGAGTTCCTTAATCCGTGTTAAAAACTTTTCTTCCACCCAACTGCTAATAAAACGGTTAGGTGCTAATAAACGCAACTCATTTTGGCTCGCCGAATCATCAATCTGCAAAGGTTTAATCCACGTGTTAAATTGCTGAGATGGCAATTCATCTTGCAAACTCGATGCACATAATTTCCAAACAGACTGTAACAATAACTGGCTCCCGGATGTATAGCTAATAAGAAATTAGGCTGAAATAACAGGCTTTATATTGGCCCTATCATCAACGTAAAATCCTCATAAGCTAAACTGTTTTTTGAGGAAGGTGAGTTTACTCTTATCCTTTCTAGTTATCCACAATAAACCCTGAATTTATAAAAGCCTTTGCAATTTTCTATCAATTAGTAATTAATTCAAATAGTTATAAAATAAAAAATCTAATTTTAAAACTTAATAAAAAATATTTTTGTGGATAACTCTGTTAATATCTTTTTGATAAGTTGCTTATAAATGGGTATATTTATTAAAAGAGCTTAATAAATATACCTGTTAGAAATATTTCATAAAAAGCATTTGCTTTAGACGTATATTTTCTTTAAAATCCCGCCTCTTTTCACACGCTGTGTGATTACTTAGTACCCGTATTGGCATAATTGACAGGTTTAGTTTCATGAAAAGAACATTCCAACCAAGTACTCTTAAACGCGCTCGCGTACACGGCTTTCGTGCTCGTATGGCAACCAAAAATGGTCGTTTAGTATTAGCTCGTCGTCGTGCTAAAGGCCGTAAAGAGTTAACTGTTTAATCCCCGTATTGATAGGTCACTAGAGTGAAGCAGGCTTTTAGCAGCCAGACGCACGACCAAGCTTTTACCAAGTCTTTGCGTCTTCTAAACTCTAGCGATTTTCAAACCGTCTTTGATGACGCACCGCTTCGCGCTTCACATCAAGTATTTCTCTTTCTAGCTCGTTTAAATAATTTAAGCAATCCACGCTTAGGCTTAGTCATTGCAAAAAAACATATCCGTCATGCAGTTGATAGAAATCGCATAAAGCGTCTAATCCGCGAAACTTTTCGCGTTAAACAGCAACAGTTGGTGGGTATAGATGTTATCGTGCTCTCCCGCAAAGGTATGAATGATTTAGCCAATGCTGCATTAGTTGAACAGCTCGATTTGCAATGGCAACGTTTAATTCGTCGCGCACAAAAAATTGCAACTGATCATCAAGGTCTTAACTCATCGAAAGGCTCTGAACAATGTGCCGGATAACAGCCAGCCATCTGGCAATAAAGTCCATTCATGGCTATCGCATGATTTTAAGCCCTTGGATTGGCAACCAATGTCGCTTTTATCCGACGTGTTCATATTATGCAGAAGAAGCAATCAATACATATGGATTAATAAAAGGGTGTTACTTAAGCCTATGCCGTCTCTTGAAATGTCATCCCTGGCATCAAGGCGGCCTTGATCCTGTTCCTAAACCCCAACAACAACCTCAAGATGGCAGTCAATAAAATGGATTGGCAACGAAATATTATTATAGCGGCCATATTAGCCGTGCTTTTTACCTTAGCGATTCGCTGGAATACTTTTCAAGAACAACATGCCGATATTCCGATTGTTGCTACAGCAACTCCTCCAATCGACACTGTCGCGAAAATTAGCGATATTCCAGATGCTATTGCTCCCTCTGCAAGCGCCGAACAAAAACTACCTCCAGAAATAACTTCAACAGCGGCTATTAAAATAAAGACTGATAGCCTATGGGTTGAAATAGATCCAGTCGGTGGCGATATAGTAAAAGTTGCCTTACCACGACACGCCGCAAATATCAGTATCCCTGATGTACCTTTTGTCCTCATTGATAATAGCGCAAGTCACACTTATGTGGCACAAAGCGGGTTAGTGGGTACTAACGGTACCGACACTGCGTTAGGTCGTCCTTTATATACAGTCGAAAAAAACGAATATCTTTTAAATGATGGTCAAGAGACCTTAGTAGTAGATTTAACATTACAACAATATCAAGTTAATATCACAAAACGTTATACCTTTACGCGTGGGCAATATTTGATTGCCGTAGAATATTTAATTGACAACCAAAGTAGTAATAAATGGATTGGCAATTTTTACGCACAAATTAAACGTGATAATAAAGAATTTGCTAAAGCAAATGTCATGTCGATGAGCCCTTTCCTAGGAGCGGCTATCACCACTCCAGAGGAAAACTATAAAAAAATCACCTTTGAAGATCTTGACGATAAAAAAGAATTTAAGACTACTGTTGAAGGAGGATGGGTATCTTTAGTCCAACATTACTTTATTAGTGCCTGGATTCCGGATAGCCAAGCGATTAATAACTATCACTTACGAAAACTGGGAGACAAAAACCTTTATTTATTTGGGTTCACCAGTAACGCTATAGAAATTGCCGCCAATAGCAAAGCCAGTATTAAAGCCAACTTTTATGCAGGGCCTAAAGATACCGAAAGCCTCAAAAATATATCACCTCATTTAGATCTAACCGTCGACTATGGCTGGCTATGGATGGTGGGTGAACCTTTATTTTGGCTATTGAAATTTATTCATGGTTTTGTCGGTAATTGGGGGCTCGCCATTATTGGATTAACTATTGCCGTCAAACTCCTATTCTTTAAATTATCTGCCACCACTTATAAATCAATGGCAAAAATGCGCAAGTTAACACCAAAAATGGCTGAGCTAAAAGAACGTTACGGTGATGATCGGCAAAAAATGTCACAAGAAACTATGAAGCTCTATCAAACTGAAAAAGTGAATCCGCTCGGTGGCTGTTTACCCATGCTAATTCAAATGCCGGTATTTTTAGCGCTTTATTGGGTATTAATGGAATCCGTAGAATTGCGTCACGCGCCTTTTGTTTTATGGATTACTGATCTATCAGTTCAAGATCCCTATTACGTATTACCCATTATTTATGGCATTACCATGTATTTTATGCAGAAGTTAAATCCTCAAGCGACGGATCCAATGCAAGCGCGTGTGATGCAAATGCTACCTATTGTATTTACCTTTATGTTTTTATGGTTCCCTGCAGGTTTAGTATTGTATTGGGTTACCAACAATACTTTGTCAATGTTGCAGCAATACATCATTACCAAAGAAATCGAAAAGGCTGATAGCAAATCCTAATCATTGAAAGCTAAATAAAGCATGAATCCCAATACCGACACCATCGCTGCCATTGCCACCGCTACGGGTCGCGGTGGTGTCGGTATAGTACGAATCTCCGGTAATAAAGCCTTATATATTGCCGAAACCCTTCTTAAAATAAAACTACATCCTCGTTACGCCCACTATTGTCCCTTTCATAGCAAAGAGGGTGAAATTCTTGATCAAGGTATAGCTCTATTTTTTCCAGGGCCAAACTCCTTTACTGGAGAAGATGTACTTGAACTTCAGGGCCACGGTGGGCCAGTCATCCTCGATTTACTTCTCCGTGAAATTACTCAATTAGGTGTGCGATTAGCTAAACCAGGAGAATTCTCTGAACGTGCTTTTCTAAACGATAAACTGGATTTAGCACAGGCTGAGGCCATTGCAGATTTGATAGATGCTACCAATGAACAAGCTGTACGTAATGCTTTGCATTCTCTTCAAGGTGACTTTTCTAAAAAAATTCACGAACTAGTAGAAGCATTAATCCAACTTCGAATATATGTCGAAGCTTCAATTGATTTTCCTGAAGAAGAAATTGATTTTCTAAGTGATGGCAAAGTCGCAAATGACTTACATTTTATTGAAAAAAAATTAGACCACGTTTTTAAAGAGGCCCGCCAAGGTGTACTAGTCCGCGATGGCATGCATGTAGTCATTGCCGGACGCCCTAATGCAGGCAAATCAAGTCTATTAAATGCGTTGAGCGGCCGAAATTCCGCGATTGTTAGTAATATTGAAGGAACCACTCGCGATGTACTGCGAGAACATATTCATATAGACGGAATGCCTCTGCATATTATCGATACTGCGGGATTACGCGATAACGCCGATGATATTGAAAAAATTGGAATCCAACGCGCCTGGCAAGAAATTCAACAAGCTGATCGAGTTCTATTAATAGTAGATAGTCGCAATACAGATGAATTTGAAGCCGATAAAATATGGCCCGAATTTATTGCTCAGCTTCAGAATCCCGAAAAAGTTACGCTTATTCGCAATAAAATTGATCTCAGCGGTGAAGCTCCTGGCGTTGGTAAACTAATTAATAACAATATTTATATTGGTATTAGCGCAGCCAACGGTGCTGGTATAGATGATCTTAAACAACATTTAAAAGAGATCATGGGTTTTAGCGAAACCGGCGAAGGGGGCTTTACAGCGCGACGTAGGCATTTATATGCTCTTGAACGTGCTCAGGCATTTCTAGCTTCAGGCAAAACACAACTTCATGGTTACGCGGCTGGCGAATTACTCGCTGAAGATCTGCGCTATTGCCAAAATTCGCTTAGCGAAATCACTGGTGAATTTACTCCAGATGATTTATTAGGACGGATTTTCAGTAGTTTCTGCATTGGAAAATAAATATTTCTGTAATATTGAATGAATATATTAAGAAAAATTTCCCATTTACAAAATCTAAAACCCGCATTTAAAAATATATTCTTATTAATATAAAACTCTTTTTTGTAACAGAAACCAAAACATTCCATTAACAGAAATGTTTATACCAACTTATTGTCATGTTTTTCCACACAGTTACACAGGTTATCCACAAAATAATGTAGATTTACGCGTTAAATATCTGTTTTAAAACTAATTTTTAATTTTAATATACCGCTTGTGAGCCTTTCTGTGAATTTACATCTCATAAACTGATTATAAATTTGGGGATAACTCTACTTTTCCCTACGTTTTGTATAAGTTAGCCTCTTATTACCAGCTTTTAGGCAGCTTACCATAGGCTTTTACGGACTAAATCCCTATGCTTATTATGAATATAACCTATTGAATTTAAATAACTTTATTTACTTATCAACAGAAAACAGCATCACTATTAATAACAACAGTATTTATCCTTTTATATAATTAATTTATATATTAATTAATTCATTATTATTAAAATCGATAAAAGCAAATTACTGCTTGGAAAATAAGCTGATTAAACCCTGTTCAAGTTTTGTGCAAATCAACAACTAGCTTTATACTGCCTGCCCTTTTAACAAAAGGACTTTTTAACTACTGTAATTTTCCCAATAGAATTTGCAAGGCAGTTTTGCTGCGAGGTAGTCCTTATATGATTTTCCCGGAACGTTTTGATGTGATTGTGATCGGCGGAGGCCACGCTGGTACGGAAGCCGCGCTGGCAGCAGCTCGTATGGGCTGCAAAACTTTATTACTGAGTCACAACGTGGAAACTCTGGGGCAAATGTCGTGTAATCCTGCTATCGGTGGTATTGGTAAAAGCCATTTGGTGAAAGAAATTGATGCGCTGGGTGGTGCTATGGCATTAGCCACTGACAAAGGTGGTATTCAGTTTCGTATTCTCAATGCCCGTAAAGGTCCCGCTGTACGTGCGACACGAGCACAAGCTGACCGTATTCTCTACAAAGCAGCTATTCGAGCCATGTTAGAAAATCAACCTAATCTGTGGTTGTTCCAGCAGGCGGCTGATGATTTGATTGTAGAGCAAGATCAAGTACGCGGTGTAGTAACCCAAATGGGCCTAAAATTTTTAGCTAATCAGATAGTACTTACAGCGGGTACTTTCTTGGGAGGATTAATTCACATAGGTTTACAAAACCACTCTGGTGGTCGTGCCGGAGATCCACCGTCAATTGCACTTTCAAAACGATTACGTGAACTACCACTGCGCGTAGATCGCTTAAAAACTGGCACACCACCACGCATAGATGCGCGCACGGTTAATTTTGATGGATTAGAAAAACAATGGGGCGATGAGCCTCGCCCGGTAATGTCCGTGCGCGGAAATCGCGCTATGCAGCCAGAACAAATGTGCTGCTGGATTACACACACCAATGAAAAAACTCATGAAATAATTCGTGGTGGATTAGATCGCTCGCCCATGTATTCGGGGGTGATTGAGGGCATAGGACCGCGTTATTGTCCATCCATTGAAGATAAAATACATCGTTTCGCTGATAAAAATTCGCACCAGGTTTTTATTGAACCTGAAGGTTTAACAACTCACGAACTCTATCCCAATGGTATATCTACAAGCTTGCCATTTGATGTACAAATAAATTTGGTTCGTTCGATTAAAGGTTTTGAAAACGCACATATCGTTCGCCCGGGTTATGCGATTGAATATGATTTTTTTAATCCACAGGATTTAAAACATAGTCTTGAAACAAAAGTAATTGGTGGTTTATTTTTTGCCGGGCAAATTAACGGCACTACCGGTTATGAAGAAGCCGGAGCACAAGGTTTACTGGCGGGAATTAACGCTGCGCTGCGCGCGCAAGAAAAAGAATCATGGTGCCCTTCGCGCGATCAAGCTTATGCCGGCGTATTGGTGGACGATTTAATTACGCTTGGCACTAAAGAACCCTATCGCATGTTTACTAGTCGAGCTGAATATCGTTTATTGCTACGAGAAGATAATGCAGATTTACGATTGACTGAAAAAGGTCGTGAACTAGGTGTTGTCGGTGACGCGCAATGGCAAGCGTTTTGTGAAAAGCGTGAAAGCATTACACTTGAACAGCAGCGTTTAAAATCAACCTGGATTCAAGCGGGCTCTGTTGAAGCAGAAAAAATCGAAGCAAAAATTCAAACCAAGTTAACTCATGAATACAGTTTGTTTGAATTATTAAAGCGTCCGGAGTTATGTTACGCCGATATAGCCGCGGTAAAAGGTGAAGCAGTCAGTGATGAATTTGTTGCTGAGCAAATCGAAATCGCTGCAAAATATTCTGGTTACATTGAACGTCAACAGGAAGATATTGATCGTTTGCGCGCATATGAAAACACCTTAATACCTGATGACTTTGATTTCACAAAAGTTGAAGGCCTTTCTAACGAAGTCAAACAAAAACTAGCTGCGCAGCGCCCACTAACATTGGCACATGCACAACGAGTTTCAGGAATAACACCGGCAGCTATTTCGCAATTGTTAGTCTACTTAAAAAAGCACGGTATGATGAAGCGTTTGAAAAATGAAGATTTAGACCAACACGAAGCACAACGAGCATCGTAATTTTTGACATAAATTTCATATAGAGTTTATTGCGTGACTGAGTTAGAAAAAGATTTACGCCAGTTGTTATTAAAAGGTGCTGAATATATGTCAGTAACTTTAGATGAATCGCAAATCGAAAATTTATTGATTTATATTATTGAATTTGAAAAGTGGAACAAAGCCTACAATTTGTCCGCCATTCGCGATCTTCGCCAGATGGTTAAGCGGCATCTGTTGGATAGCTTGAGTGTGGTCCCTTATCTCAAAAAAACAAAACATTGCACTGACCGTATAATTGATGTGGGAACAGGAGGTGGTTTACCAGGAATCCCTCTAGCTATTATGTTCCCGAAAAAACAATTTACTTTGCTTGATAGTAATGGAAAAAAAACGCGTTTTCTCTTTCACATAAAAACATTGTTACAATTAAATAATGTGGCTATCGAAAATAATCGCGTTGAAAATTTTAATCCTGTACCAAAGTGTGATGCGGTTATTAGTCGCGCTTTCTCAAGCTTACAAGACATGACAGAAAATTGCGGACATCTCTTGGTAGAAAATGGTGTATTTATGGCGATGAAGGGTTTATTTCCAGCCGATGAAATTCAAGCTGTTGTTAGTAAAGTAGAAGTACTAGAAAGTATTAAATTAAATGTTGCTGAAACAGATGGCGAACGCCATTTACTAATTTTGCAAACGCCCCTAGTTAATTTGCAATTAAATAATAAATAAAATTTATTAAATCACGTTGTGGTTTAAGGATATTCATTTGACCAGAATATATGCTGTCGCTAATCAAAAAGGGGGTGTTGGTAAAACCACTACCTGCGTAAATTTAGCGGCGTCGCTTGCGGCAACAAAAAAGCGTGTTTTGTTAGTTGATCTTGATCCACAAGGTAACGCGACAATGGGCAGCGGCATTAATAAAAATGAAATTGAAGAAAATATTTATGATGTGTTAACAGAACGCGCCAACATTAGTAAGTGCATTGTGTTTTCAGAAAGTGGTAAATATTATGTGCTGCCATCGAATGGAGATTTGACCGCTGCTGAAGTTGAATTATTAGCACTACAAAACAAAGAAAGGCGTTTACAAAAAGCTTTAGCAGAAATACAAAATCAATATGATTATATTTTAATTGATTGTCCACCTTCGCTCAATATGCTCACACTGAATGCATTAACAGCGTGCAGCGGTGTCATCATTGCAATGCAATGCGAGTATTACGCGCTTGAAGGTTTGTCTGCTTTAGTGGGCACCATTCATCAAATCCAACAAGTTTTAAATCCCGAATTAAAAATCGAAGGTTTATTGCGTACCATGTATGATCCTCGTAATAGCTTGACTAATGATGTATCCGTGCAATTAACGCAACATTTCGGCGATAGCTTATACCGCACTTGTATTCCTAGGAATGTGCGTCTTGCGGAAGCCCCCAGTTTTGGCATGCCGGTATTGGCATTTGACCGACAATCAAAAGGCGCGCTTGCATATCTCGCTTTAGCGGGAGAAATAATTCGCCGTAACGAAACAGGCACAAAGAATATTAATTCGACAGAAGCAGCTCATTAAAAAATTTATTACAAGGTTAAAAACTAATGTCGACAAAACGTAAAGGTTTAGGAAAAGGTTTGGATGCACTTTTAAGTGCGGGATTAGGTATAACATCACCGGCGCCTGCAATGCCTTTGGTGCCCGGCACAAGTGGTGAAGCGGATACCAAATTAGAATATAAAGATGGCAAGCTTGCGCATCTACCGGTTGAATTAATTCAACGCGGAAAATATCAACCGCGCCGCGATATGCATCCTGAAGCTTTGGAAGAGCTGGCGGAATCCATTAAAGTTCAAGGAGTGATGCAGCCGATTGTCGTCCGCCCGATTGGTGATGGCCGTTATGAATTAATTGCTGGAGAGCGCCGGTGGCGAGCCACGCAGTTAGCTGGACTAGATAAAATTCCCGCTGTCATTCGTGATGTTCCTGATGAAGCGGCGATTGCGATGTCGCTGATTGAAAATATTCAACGCGAAAATTTAAATCCCATTGAAGAAGCAATGGCCCTCAAAAGATTGCAAGACGAATTTGAATTAACTCATCAGGAAGTAGCTACTGCTGTAGGTAAATCTCGCACTACGATTACTAATTTATTACGATTAATTGCATTGACTGATGATGTGAAAGTTTTGTTGGAACGTGGTGATTTAGAAATGGGGCATGCACGCTCTTTACTGACGCTTGAACCTAGTGTTCAGAGGCAAATTGGCCGACAAATTGTTGCTAAAGGTTTGTCGGTTCGACAAACGGAAGCGTTAGTACGTGTTTATCAAGAAGGGAAAAATAAAACTAAGCCTGTGGTAGCACCATCTGTTGATATTCGCCGATTAGAGGAGCGTTTATCAGAAAAATTAGGTGCTGGTGTTGAAATTCAACATAGCACTAAAGGTAAGGGAAAGTTGGTCATAAGTTACAACTCTCTTGATGAGCTAGATGGAATTTTAAATCACATTCAATGATGCCAAGATAATTTCGATTACTTAATTATTAAGGTGGTCAGATTATAATTATTTTTGATTAAAATTTAATCACGAGCATCATTGTCAGTGCATAAAAGTATGTTGGAAAAAGCTATTGCCCTATCTTAGAGCTTATTTCTTAGCATTTGAGACTTGCTGCACACTAGTAAACACCCCTATAATGCGCGCGCCTATCGAATACCATGTTCAGGTATATACCCAGGCACAGAATCTAAAAGTGGCAAAAGCCCAAAGAAATTGCGAAAAAGAAAATCTAATCAGCGCTCCATCAACACTATTTCTAAACCACCGATTTTACAGCGGCAGCTGTTTTTGTGGTTGGCGATGGTGGTTATATCATTGGCAGTAATGTCGATAGATGCGCGAGTCGGTTTATCGCTTCTTTGGGGCTTTTCAGTGTGTATGTTGCCCGCTGCTTGTTTTACGTGGTATGCAAATAAAAACTACGTTTTGCTCGTGACCATAGCAACAATAAATAATTTTTATCGTGCTGAGGCCATAAAAATTATTATTACGGCAATCTTGTTTGCACTGGTTTTTAAGCGTGAAAATAAAATTGATGTAGTTATTTTGTTTATCGCGTTTGTTGTTGCTCAGATATGTTCGGCAGTTCTTGTAGCGAAAACTTTGCACAAAAAGAAAAGCTAACGTTTGGGTAAGTTTATTTTCATTAGTCATTTTGAGAGAAAACCATGGCAGCGGAAGGGCATTCTCCCTCTACAACCGAATATATTCAGCACCACTTGACCAATTGGACTTGGGGTAAGTTGCCTGAAGGCACTTATTGCGATGGTACCCGCGTTCAAGAAAGCACCAGTTGGGTGGTTGCTCATTGTGCGGAAGAAATGAAGTCTATGGGTTTTATGGCAGTTCACCTTGACTCTATGGCTTGGTCGATCGGTCTCGGCCTTATTTTTGTACTTTTCTTTCGTCACGCAGCTAAAAAAGCTCACGCCGGTGTTCCGACAGGAATGCAAAATTTTGTTGAGATGGTGATTGAGTTTATCGACAAAACGGTTAAAGAAGGCTTCATGCATAAGAATGCTTTTATTGCTCCGCTAGCATTAACCATCTTTACATGGGTCTTTTTAATGAACCTTATGGATCTAATCCCAGTGGATTGGATTCCTACGCTTGCAGTATGGATCACTGGTGATCCTCATACTTATTTCAAGATTGTACCAACCACAGATCCAAATATCACTTTAGCTATGGGTTTTACTGTCTTTGGTTTAATGATTGGATTTGGTATCGCGAAAAAAGGTTTGGTTGGCTTTATTAAAGAACTGACCTTCCATCCTTTTCATCCGACGTTTCGCGGCATTGGGCTCATCTTTGCCCCCATATTAATTTGTATTAATTTTACGCTTGAAACTATTGGCCTAGTTGCTAAACCCATTGCGCTTGGTCTGCGGTTGTTTGGAAACATGTATGCGGGAGAGATGATTTTCATTTTGATTGCAACTATGTTTAGCGCCGGTTTATTGATTGGTATTTTCGGTATTTTCTTGCAGTTGGGTTGGGCAATATTCCACATTCTGGTTATTACACTGCAGGCATTTGTGTTTATGGTGTTGACCATTGTATATATGGGAATGGCGCACCAAGTGGAAGAAGAAGACCAATTTAATCACTAATTTTTCATTTTAACTTTATTTTTACTTTTATAACTGAGGAGAAACACCATGGGTTTAGCACTAATTGCCGTTGCACTATTGATTGGTTTGGGCGCACTGGGTACCGCGATTGGCTTTGCCATTCTCGGTGGTAAATTGCTTGAAGGTTCTGCTCGTCAACCAGAGCTTGCACCTATGCTGCAAGGCAAAATGTTTTTGGTTGCAGGTTTACTCGATGCTGTTCCTATGGTTGGTGTAGGAATTGCGATGTACATTCTGTTCGTAACTGTGCCAACTATGGCTCAATAATTAGGAACGCTGTGCTCCAAACGAGAAGCTCTTTCGCGAGTTTCTTTTAATAGCCAAAAGCATTCCAGAACAGAGGTTATCGGTGTGAATATAAATTTGACCTTAATCGGACAGTCAATCGCGTTTCTATTGTTCGTGCTCTTTTGCATGAAATACGTTTGGCCCTTCATCACCGCTGCGATGGATGAGCGTACCAAGCGTATTGCTAATGGACTTCAAGCGGCAGACAGAGCTGAAAAAGATCTTGCGTTAGCACAACATAAAGTTGTTGAGCAATTAACCCAGGCTAAAAAAGAAGCATCTGTCATTATTGATCAAGCCAACAAGCGCGCTATTGAAATTGTTGAAGAGGCAAAAGAAAAAGCACGTCTTGAAGGCGATAGATTAAAAGCTTCAGCGCAAGCAGAAATTGAACAGGCAACTAACCGTGCGAAAGAAGAATTGCGCAGCAAAGTAGTTGTTCTTGCCTTGGCTGGAGCTGAAAAAATTCTAGGATCTTCTATCGACCAAAAAGCTCACAGCGAGTTAGTTAACAAACTCGCTGCTGAGTTGTAATTGAGGTTGATATGGCTGAATTAAATACCTTAGCTAGACCTTACGCCAAAGCTGCATTTGAAGTTGCTTTGGCTGATAAGAAATTGCAGTTTTGGTTAAGCGCGCTAGAAGTTTCAGCTGCGGTTGCAGAACAGGATCGAGTGAAAAAAGTATTAAATTCATCTGACTTGTCCTCAACACAAAAAGCGACTGTTTTTATACAAGTTTGTAATGAACAAATGGATGAAAAAGTTAAAAATTTCATTCATACCCTTGCCAGCAATAAGCGTTTAGCCTTGTTACCTTACATTAAGGAACAATTCGCAACGATGAAAGCGCAGCAGGAAAAATCCATTGAGGTTGAGGTAACAGCGGCTTATGAGTTGTCTGTTGACTTAATAAATAAATTGACCCAAGCATTGAGCGTCAAATTGAATCGTAGTGTTAGTGTGCTTAGCTCGGTTGATCAGAGCTTGTTGGGTGGTGCAATTATCCATACCGGCGACATAGTAATCGACGGTTCAATTCGTGGTCGCTTGGCAAAACTCGCCGAAGCAATGAAATCCTAATTGTTGGGATAGAGGAACAGAGCATGCAGCAACTGAACCCTTCTGAAATCAGTGAAATTATCAAGCAACGCATTGATAATCTTACATTTTCTACAGAAGCACAAAACGAAGGTACGGTTGTATCCGTAACCGACGGTATTATTCGCATTCACGGTCTTGCTGAAGTTATGTACGGCGAGATGATTGAATTTGAAGGCGGAGTTTTTGGTATGGCGCTCAACTTGGAGCGCGACTCCGTGGGTGCCGTAATTCTTGGTAATTACCGCGGTATTGCCGAAGGCCAAAAATGTAAATGTACCGGTCGCATTCTCGAGGTGCCAGTCGGCCCGGAATTGCTCGGTCGTGTTGTTGATGCCCTCGGCAATCCCATCGATGGTAAAGGTCCATTGAATAACACCATGACCGATGCTATTGAAAAAGTGGCTCCCGGCGTAATTTGGCGTAAATCAGTAGATCAACCAGTACAAATTGGTTTGAAAGCGATTGATGCCATGGTGCCTATTGGTCGTGGTCAACGCGAACTGATTATCGGTGACCGCCAAATTGGTAAAACTGCCATTGCCGTTGACGCCATCATCAACCAAAAAGGCTCAGGCATTAAATGTATCTACGTAGCAATTGGCCAAAAAGCCTCTTCTATCGCTGCAGTAGTACGTAAGTTGGAAGACCACGGCGCTATGGCGCATACCGTGGTAGTTGCGGCAACTGCATCTGACCCGGCTGCCATGCAGTTCTTGGCACCCTTTGCCGGCTGCACCATGGGCGAGTTTTACCGCGACCGCGGTCAAGATGCCTTGATTATTTATGACGACTTGACCAAGCAAGCTTGGGCTTACCGTCAAATTTCCTTGTTGCTGCGCCGTCCTCCGGGCCGTGAAGCTTATCCTGGCGATGTATTCTATCTCCACTCGCGTCTGTTAGAGCGTGCATCTCGCGTCAGTGAAGATTACGTTGAAAAATTCACCAAGGGTGAAGTGAAAGGCAAAACCGGTTCTCTTACCGCCCTGCCTATCATTGAAACTCAAGCCGGTGACGTTTCTGCATTCGTACCCACTAACGTGATTTCGATTACTGACGGTCAGATCTTTTTGGAATCCTCCATGTTCAACTCAGGCGTACGTCCTGCGATGAACGCCGGTATTTCGGTATCGCGTGTAGGTGGTGCTGCGCAAACTAAAGTCATTAAAAAGCTGGCGGGCGGTATTCGTACTGCTCTGGCGCAATATCGCGAATTGGCGGCCTTCTCACAATTTGCTTCGGATTTGGATGAAGTCACCAAATCGCAATTGAGCCACGGTCAACGTGTTACTGAATTGATGAAGCAAAAGCAATTTACGCCTATGAGCGTAGCGCAAATGGCATTAGTGTTGTTTGCCGCTAACGAAGGCCATCTAAAAGATATCGAAGTGAATAAGGTGCTGGATTTTGAAGCTGCATTGTTGTCATTCGCCAAATCTGAATACGCCGATACCATGGCGCATATAGATGCTACTGGCGATTGGAATGGCGAGCTGGAAGGCAAGTTCAAAGAATTAATCACTAAGCTAAAAGCAAGTCGTACTTGGTAGGCTGAAACTGGTCGCACTGGGTAGTTAGAGGGTGCCTTACAACGTTTGGTTGAAAAGGCACTCTTATAAATCCCTCAAGAGTCTTTGAGTATGGCAGGTACAAAAGAAATACGGACGCAAATTGCGAGCGTCAAAGGCACACAAAAAATTACTAGCGCAATGGAAATGGTTGCTGCGAGTAAAATGCGCCGGGCGCAAGATCGCATGCAGTTGGGTAAACCTTACTCAAATCGTATGCGTTTTGTTATTGGGCATTTAGCAAACTCCAATGCTGAATATAAGCATCAATTCATGCAGGAACGCGTCGTTAAACGTGTCGGTTTTGTTATTGTGTCGAGCGATCGTGGTCTTTGCGGTGGTTTAAACACAAACTTGTTTAAAGCCACAATTAAAGCCATGAAAGTGTGGGCTGACCAAGGCATAGCGATTGATTTATGTATAATTGGTGCAAAAGCAGCGGCTTTTTTCAAAAGTTTTGGCGGTAATGTAGTTGCCTCAGCTCGCGATATAGGTGAAGCACCTACAGTCACACAGCTAATTGGTAGTGTGAAAGTCATGTTGGATGCCTATGAAGAAGGCAAAATTGACAAGTTGTTTGTAGTTAGCAATGAATTTGTTAATACCATGACCCAACAACCTAAAGTCCAGCAATTGTTGCCGTTGGTAGCGGAAGATAATACTCAGCTGAAACATCATTGGGATTATCTCTACGAACCTGATGCCGAGATTTTGCTAAAAGGGCTATTAACCCGTTTTATCGAATCACAAGTGTACCAAGCAGTCGTTGAAAACACTGCGAGTGAACAAGCAGCACGTATGGTTGCCATGAAAAGTGCAACGGATAACGCTGGCGAATTGATCGATAATTTAAAGCTGATATATAACAAAGCTCGTCAATCAGCGATTACGCAGGAACTGTCTGAAATTGTGGGCGGTGCGGCAGCGGTATCTTAGTTTCAATGGTGTCTGATCTTGTTATGACTGACCCATTGTGACCCCATTGAAATTGAACCAGCATAGAAGTTTAAGAGGAACTGGAAATGAGTAGCGGACGTATTGTACAAATCATCGGTGCGGTTATTGACGTGGAGTTTCCACGCGATGTAGTGCCTAAAGTTTATGATGCACTGGTTATTACCGAGGGCAACTTGACCCTCGAAGTTCAACAGCAGTTAGGTGACGGTGTTGTACGCACTATTGCTCTTGGCTCCTCTGAAGGTTTGCGTCGCGGTTTGGTGGTAACTAACACCAATCAACCTATCCGTGTACCTGTAGGTAAAGAAACCTTGGGTCGCATTATGGATGTATTGGGTAACCCCATTGATGAATGCGGCCCCATTGGCGAACAAGAGCGCATGCAGATTCACCGTGCAGCGCCTAAATATGAAGACTTAGCTGCTTCTGAAGAATTGCTTGAAACCGGCATCAAAGTAATTGATCTGGTTTGCCCCTTTGCAAAAGGCGGTAAAGTTGGTTTGTTCGGTGGTGCGGGTGTAGGTAAAACCGTAAACATGATGGAACTCATCAACAACATCGCTAAAGAGCACGCCGGTTTATCCGTGTTTGCTGGTGTGGGTGAGCGTACTCGTGAAGGTAACGATTTCTATCACGAGATGAAAGAATCTAACGTGGTCGATAAAGTAGCCATGGTTTACGGCCAAATGAATGAGCCGCCAGGCAACCGTCTGCGTGTTGCTTTGACTGGCTTGACCATGGCCGAAAAATTCCGTGATGAAGGTAAAGATGTATTGTTCTTCGTGGACAACATTTACCGTTACACCCTTGCAGGTACCGAAGTATCTGCATTGTTGGGTCGTATGCCATCAGCGGTAGGTTACCAACCGACATTGGCAGAAGAAATGGGCGTTTTGCAAGAGCGTATTACCTCTACCAAAACTGGCTCAATCACTTCCGTGCAAGCAGTATATGTACCTGCGGATGACTTAACTGATCCGTCACCTGCAACAACATTTGCGCATTTGGATTCAACCGTAGTATTGAGCCGTGATATCGCCGCTAAGGGTATTTACCCTGCGATCGATCCACTGGATTCAACCTCGCGCCAGTTAGATCCAATGATCATTGGTCACGAGCACTATGCAGTTGCTCGCGGTGTACAAACGGTATTACAACGTTATAAAGAACTGAAAGACATTATTGCCATTTTGGGTATGGATGAGCTTTCAGAAGAAGACAAACAAACTGTATCGCGCGCGCGTAAAATCGAGCGTTTCTTGTCTCAGCCGTTCCATGTAGCGGAAGTATTTACCGGTTCTCCCGGAAAGTATGTTCCTTTGAAGGAAACCATCCGCGGTTTCAAAGGCTTGTTGGCTGGTGATTACGATCACTTGCCGGAACAAGCTTTCTATATGGTAGGTACTATTGACGAAGCTATAGAAAAAGCCACCAAACTGAAGTAATTCGATAAACCTGGTGTTACACAACGTCAGGTTTATCTAACAAGTTTGTCCAGGGTTTGATATTCATCACGAGAGTAAAGAGATGGCCATGACTGTTCAATGCAATATCGTCAGCGCTGAGCGCGAGATTTTTTCTGGCTTGGTGGAGATGGTAGTTGCTACAGGAGCTTTGGGTGATTTAGGTGTCACCTACGGTCACGCGCCATTGTTGACCAGTTTGCAACCAGGCCCAGTGCGTGTTATCAAACAAGGTGGTGCTGAAGAAGTCTTTTATGTGTCTGGTGGATTTCTGGAGGTTCAGCCTTACTTTATCAGTATTTTAGCCGACACAGCTTCACGTGCCGGTGATTTGGATGAAGCCGCTGCTCTAGAAGCACAGCAATCGGCGCTGAAATCTATAACCAATAAATCCACCGAGTTTGATTTTGCCCGAGCAGCTATTCAATTGGCGGAAGCTTCTGCACAATTGCGTGCTTTACAAGCCATTCGTAAAAAGGCTGGTAAATAGGTAAATTCTTAAAAAATAAAAAGGGTGGCATAGGCTGCCCTTTTTGCATTCTGAACCTTAGGTTTTTGCACAATGTTTAACATCGAATGAAGTCCTCCATTTATGATGCCTTCATTAAAAAATCTTTATTCAAGTCATTTAAATTAAGTGTTAAAAGGACCCTGGTATGCAAACAACTTCACTTGATATTCTCGTTCTTGCCGCCGGTAAAGGCACGCGTATGCGTTCGGACCTACCAAAAGTGCTGCATCCTATAGGCGGCAAAGCGCTGGTGCAGCATGTGCTAGATACAGCACGTTTCACTGCACATACCATAGGTGGCCAACAAATTTTAATTATTGTTGGGCACGGTGCTGAAAAAGTGGAAGAGCGCATGGCTGCACCCGATGTGAAATTTGTGTTACAGGCGCAACAGCTCGGCACCGGCCATGCAGTCCAGCAAGCCTTGCCGCACTTACGCAACGATGCAACCGTTTTGATTCTTTATGGTGATGTACCCCTTACTCGTGTAGAAACTCTGCAAAAACTAATCGCCGCTGTTAACGACGACCAAATGGGCTTGCTAACAGTGAATATGCAAGATCCCAGTGGCTACGGGCGTATTCTTCGCAATACTACGGGCGCAGTTCAGGCGATCGTTGAGCATAAAGATGCCAGTGACGAGCAGCGTAACATCAGCGAAATCAATACCGGCATCATGGCTGTTAAGGCCAAACACTTGCAGCAGTGGTTGCCGCAACTAAAGAATAATAATGCGCAGGGAGAGTATTACCTCACCGACATTATTGCTTTAGCGCAACAAAGTGGAGTAAGCATTCATGTTGAACAACCCAATGCGGTAGAAGAAGTTGAAGGTATTAATAATCGTCAGCAACAAGCAGCGCTAGAGCGGTTCTATCAAAAGCAAAAAGCAAATGAGCTAATGGTGGCGGGTGTAACGCTGCTGGACCCTGCCCGCTTTGACTGCCGTGGTAATTTGGAAGTTGGGCGCGATGTGGTTATTGACATCAATTGTGTATTTGAAGGGAATGTCGTTTTGGCTGATGGGGTCACTATCGAACCCAATTGCGTCATTATTAATAGCAAAATTGGTAAAGGTACGCACATTAAAGCCTACAGCCATATAGAAGATTCAATACTCGCTGCCGATTGTGATATTGGTCCTTATGCAAGGTTACGCCCTGGCACTCAGCTCGCCGATGGGGTAAAAATAGGCAATTTTGTGGAAACGAAAAAAGCGTTGATTGCCCGTGGTAGTAAGGTAAATCATCTGAGCTATATTGGCGACGCTACTATTGGCAGTGATGTAAATATTGGTGCAGGGACGATTACGTGTAATTACGATGGAGTCAATAAATTTAAAACAAAGATTGGCGATAATGTTTTTGTAGGCTCTAATTCGGCACTAGTGGCACCCCTGGAGATCGGCGCTGGCAGTACTATCGCGGCTGGTTCGGTGATTACTAAGAATGTAGACGTTGCAGAATTAGCCATTGCGCGTGGTAAGCAAAGAAACGTGCAAGGCTGGCAGAGACCCAAGAAAAAGTGAATAAATAAAATTAAGGGGCTGCGGCCCCTTTTTCTAACCTGTCTCTTGGAAGCATAAAGAAATTTAAGATAGGTAACTAACGTTATAATTTTTAAAAATATAATAGTATGCTGAATTTGAACATTATTAAGGCATCCAAGCTGAGGATAAAATAATGCAATTCAGTAAACTAATCTTGGTTTTAACGGTTACGGCGTTAATTACCGCCTGCGGTGGAGGTGGTGGAGGTAAGAAAACCAATCCCGCTTCTAGTATTGCTGCTTCTACTAATGCTGTTAGTTCCGTTGCAATCACCCCATCATCCAACGCCAGCAGTAGTTCTACCTCGCTTAGTGTTAGCCCCTTTATTGTTGTCGATCAATTTGGCTATTTGCCGGACGCGCAAAAAATTGCAGTTATTCGCGATCCGCAAACGGGATACGATGCTTCCTTAAGTTTCAGCCCCAGCGCAAATCTCAGTTTGGTTAATGTGACAAGTGGTGAGACATTACTAACAGCTGCGCCTGTCATCTGGAACGCAGGTGCAACTGATACATCGTCAGGTGATAAAGCCTGGTGGTTTGATTTTTCCAGCGTTACAACGGCCGGTACTTACTATGTAATTGATACCGCGCGAAACGTGCGCTCACCCAGCTTCAAAATTGCAGCAGATGTCTACAAACCTGTGCTAAAACACGCTTTACGCACTTTCTTTTACCAACGCGCAGGGTTTGCTAAACAGTTACCCTATGCCGAAGCTGGCTGGGCAGATGGGGCCAGTCACCTGGGTGCCGGACAAGATTCTGAAGCGCGTCTCTATAGTGATAAAACCAACGCTGCTACCGCAAAAAATCTATCCGGCGGTTGGTACGATGCGGGTGATTACAATAAATACACGAGTTGGCAAGCCGACTATGTGGTCACTCTGCTTCACGCCTATTTAGAAAATCCAGCCGCGTGGACTGATGATTTTAATATCCCCGAATCTGGCAATGGCATTCCCGATATTCTCGATGAAATAATGTGGGGAATGGACTGGTTAAAGAAAATGCAGGATGGCACAGGCAATAATTCAGTTCTGTCGATCGTCGGCCTCTCACACGCAAGTCCACCTTCGGCTGCTACGGGAGCAAGTTACTATGGGTCTGCTAGTACCAACGCAACCATATCAGCTGCTGCAGCATTTGCTTTAGGCAGTAAAGTTTACGGAAGTTTGAATAATACAGATTTAAATATTTATGCCGCTGATTTGAAAACCCGTGCGGAAAACGCATGGACTTGGGCAGTCGCTAATCCCTCCGTAATATTCAGAAATAATGACACTGCAACAGGTTCATTGAACTTGGGTGCAGGTCAGCAGGAAACTGACGATGCGGGCCGCGCAACTAAAAAACGTATGGCTGCTATCTATTTATTTGCAGCAACTGGTTCCACCACCTACCGTGATTTTATCGACACTAACTATACCAACGCGCCGCTTAAGGCTTGGAATAACTTTGCTGATCCATTCCGCGAGAATGAGAATACTAGTCTGCTTTATTACACTGGCCTAGCCAATGCGACTACGAGCGTGGTAACTGATCTTAAATCCTCATTTAAGACAGCGATGGGTTCTACCGATAATTGGCAGGCGGTTCGCACGAATAAAGATCCCTATCATGCGCATTTACCCAACGATCACTACACTTGGGGCAGTAATAGTGTTAAATCTTTGAAAGGAACTATGTTTATGAACCTAGTGGTCTTTGGGATTAGCGATACAGATGCGATGGAAGCAAAAAATGCGGGTCTGCGGTATGTCAATTATATTCACGGTGTTAACCCGCAAGGTATGGTGTACTTGTCCAATATGTATAGTCTGGGCGAATTCAGTTCAGTCAATGAGTTTTATCACACCTGGTTTGGTGATGGTAGCCTCAAGTGGGATAGAGTCGGCACCTCAACGTATGGACCAGCACCCGGGTTTTTAGTCGGCGGACCCAATCCTTCTTATGACTGGGATAGTAATTGCACGTCAGGCAGCCCCAACGCTGGGTGCGGATCAGCAGCTCCTAGCCCACCTAAAGGTCAGCCCGCACAAAAATCCTATAAAGATTTCAATACTAGCTGGCCAATCAATTCTTGGAGCGTGACCGAAAACAGTTGCGGCTATCAGAGCAACTATTTGAGGTTGTTATCTAAATTTGTTAACTAATTAGTTTCGATACTAGAGTCTAACGAAAGCAAAAGGGCAATACGTAGCTGTATTGCCCTTTATTTTTATACAAATGAAAGATATTTTAAAGAAAAACTTGCTTTGAAGTTTCGAATCGCTACAATTGCTTTCGAAACGAAACCTACGCAAGGATTTCCCTGCAGTGACTAAACGCAATACTCAACAACGGCGTCGCGCCATTATCGAAATACTTAATAGTGCGGGCGAAGTAAGCGTTGAAATTCTTGCCAATCATTTTGCCACCTCGGAAGTGACCATTCGCAAAGATTTAGGTGCGCTTGAAGGCAATGGCTTATTACTGCGCCGTTACGGTGGGGCTATTCTAGTTCCGCAAGAGCTGATCGCCGATCCTACGGGGGAAAAAACCTCGGTGCGGAAACAAAATCTCGGCAAAGCTGCCGCACAACTTATTCGCGACCATAACCGTATTATTCTGGATAGTGGTAGTTCAACGACTGCAGCACTTTTACCAGAGTTATCGCACAAGCAAGGCTTGGTGGTAATGACCAATTCCCTCGGTATCGCCAACGCATTGCGCGAACTTGAAAATGAGCCAACAATTCTAATGACGGGTGGCACTTGGGATCCAAAATCCGAAGGTTTTCAGGGCCAGCTCGCCGAATCGATATTGCGGTCGTACAATTTTGACCAATTTTTTATCGGTGCAGACGGGCTGGATTTAGCGCGCGGTACCACAACTTTTAATGAGCTTTTTAGCTTGAGCCGGGTAATGGCGGAAGTAGCGCGCGAAGTCATCGTGATGGCGGAATCCGATAAAATCGGCCGCAAAATTCACAACCTCGAATTGCCATGGTCAGCCGTTAAATTTTTAGTCACTGATGACGGTATAAGCGCGGCAGACAAATCACAAATTGAAAAACAAGGTGTACAGGTTATCTGTGCAGCCAGCCATTAATTTTTTAACTTTTTTATCCAATTAAGGAGCAACTTATGTGTGGAATCGTCGGCGCAGTCGCGCAACGTGATGTAGTAGAAATTTTGGTAGAGGGCTTACGCCGTCTGGAATATCGTGGCTATGATTCGGCTGGCGTAGCCGTCATAAATGCGAGCGGCGATTTGCAGCGCTTGCGCCGTTTGGGCAAAGTTAAAGAGTTATCCGATGCGGTAAATGCCAACCCGGTTCCGGGCGGGACCGGAATCGCGCATACCCGTTGGGCAACCCACGGTGAGCCAAGTGAGCGCAATGCGCATCCACATATTTCCAGCGAACACATTGCGGTAGTTCATAACGGAATTATTGAAAACCATGTGCCTTTGCGCACTAAACTTCAAGCAGAAGGTTATGTATTTACCTCAGACACTGATACAGAAGTCATCGCGCATTTGGTACAAAAAGAATTAAAAACAGCGAGCAGTTTATTAATCGCAGTGCAAGTTGCCGTAAAACAACTACATGGTGCTTATGGCACGGTGTTAATGAATCGCAACGATCCCACACGTTTAGTGGTAGCGCGTTCAGGTAGCCCGCTCGTGATTGGCTTAGGTATCGGCGAAAACTTTATCGCATCAGACCAGCTTGCTCTTTTACCCGTAACACGTCGGTTTATCTTTTTAGAAGAAGGCGATGTTGCAGAAATTACTCGCACCAGTGTTAGAGTTTTTGATAAAGATGGTAAGTCAGTCGAGCGTCAGGTGCATGAATCTACCGCGAGTTATGATGCTGGCGACAAAGGCCAATATCGTCACTTTATGCTGAAAGAAATTTACGAACAACCCACCGCAGTGCTCAATACACTTGAAGGTCGCTTGAGTAACGATTCAGTGATGGACGAAACTTTCGGCAACGGTGCTGCTGCATTATTTCAAAAAGTAAAACACATTCAAATCGTTGCGTGCGGCACCAGTTACCATTCCGCAATGGTGGCACGTTATTGGTTAGAAACTTTTTCAGGAATTTCTTGCAACGTAGAAATTGCTAGTGAATTTCGTTATCGCAAATCGTTTGTACAACCTAACAGCATGGTTGTTACCATCAGCCAATCGGGTGAAACTGCCGATACACTTGCCGCATTGCGTTTAGCAAAAGAACTTGGTTATTTAGGTAGCCTTTCAATTTGCAACGTAGCAGGTTCATCATTAGTACGCGAATCGGACTTAGCTTTTATGACTCGCGCGGGTGCTGAAATTGGTGTGGCATCTACTAAAGCATTCACCACGCAATTAGTAGGCTTGGCGATGCTGGTATTAGCGATCGGAAAATACAATGGCCTGTCCGTAGAGCAACAAAAAGAAATGGTAGCAGCACTTAAAAATCTACCCGCTAAATTAGAAGAATCTTTACAATTAGCTTCACAAATTGAAGCGCTCGCTGAAGAATTTGCCGACAAACATAACGCATTGTTTTTAGGTCGCGGCGATCAATATCCTATCGCAATGGAAGGTGCGCTCAAGCTAAAAGAAATTTCCTACATCCATGCCGAAGCCTATGCTGCCGGTGAATTAAAACACGGCCCACTTGCATTGATTGATGCAGAAATGCCGATCATTGTTGTAGCACCGAATAATGATTTATTAGAAAAATTAAAATCCAATGTTGAAGAAGTACGCGCGCGCGGTGGAATTTTATATGTATTCGCCGATGTCGATGCACACTTCAAATCCGATGCAACTATGCGCGTAATAAATGTTCCGCATATTCACCCGTGGCTAGCACCAATTCTTTATACATTGCCATTGCAATTGCTGAGTTACTACGTAGCGATTATTAAAGGAACAGATGTGGATCAACCAAGAAATTTAGCGAAGAGTGTAACTGTGGAATAAAATTGCTTTTTGTTAATCCGATATTTATGAAATGTCGGATTAACATAAACAGTCGTACTTAAAGTAGAGCGTTGTACTTAAACAAAGCATCATACTTAAAAAAATATTTTCATACTTTGGTTGTTTGATCTAACCTTGTTTAATCAAGATAAAGATGACAGCCCAAGTATGAAAGTATCTCCTGATCAAGCAATAAAGTTCTCAGCGTCGCTTAAAAACATTACCTCAGCGCAAGATTTCCACATATACATGTCTGATATTATGTTACAGTCAATTTGACCTTATGATTCAGAAATATTATTCAATAGCACTTTTCCTTTTATAATAACGAGTCGTCTCTGGGTTCAAGGTATCACCCCATTAGTAGTATCCTCGGGGAACATGTTGCCCTAAGCAATCCGCAACAAGCATTAAATAAACGAGCGATTTGACTGGTCCAGAACCAACGTGGTTTTTCAAAATGCTAAAATTTTTTCGCAACGCAGTTATCGCATTATTAATGCTGGTAATCCTTACCGGGTTGACCATTTATGCAGGGGTTATTAAATCCCG
Organism: Gammaproteobacteria bacterium; assembly: GCA_031425935.1. Lineage (GTDB taxonomy): Bacteria > Pseudomonadota > Gammaproteobacteria > Pseudomonadales > Cellvibrionaceae > Cellvibrio. The sequence goes on from JANPKH010000331.1 coordinate 86,003, forward strand.
GGTCAATACGTCAATGTTTCCCGCACGTGATACGGAATTTCTTTGGGTTCCAGCAATAGAACCTAAAGAGCCTGTCGGACCAACCAGGTTAATGGTAAAAAACGAAGTCGGAACTATAGAGTATGACTTCTTTTTAGACCCAGCAGAGCCTTTCGCCTATACGCATTATTCCATGTATTTTGTGGACGCCATTCAATCGTTTGCGCAAGTTGACCTCACTCGCTATTCGAATATTGCCTTCAAAATTCAGTGCGATCCTAAAAATGTACTGATGTTAGTGTTATTTAGTTTTGATGAAAAAGTTACCGATTTAAATAATATGTCCACTCGTCGCATATCTTCCTCTGCTTTCTCATGCGATAAACATTGGTCCGAAATTAGTATTGATTTTGACGACCTCGATACACCGGATTGGTGGTTGGGTCGTTACGGATTTGAATTTAGTGATACCTCCTATCAACTTAGCAAAACCATGGGCATTGCCTGGGTAAACTCCTTACAAAGTCCAGTCAACACGCCATCTCATGTAAAACTGACTGACATAAAACTGCAAGGCAAAGATTTGCGCTATCTTTATGGAGCAGTTGCTCTTGCGCTAGTGATATGGGTGCTATTTTTTATCTGGCAGTTTCGTCGATATTTGGTTGTACTAACGGCAGCGTTAAAAGAAAAGGTGAAGCAAGATCAACCTTTAATGGCCTATAAAAAATTATCCATAGAGCCGCAAAAGGATAAGGAAAAAGGCGCGCTACTGCGCTACATAGCGACCGAATATTCCGATCCGGAATTAAGCCTGGAAATAGCTGCTGCTAAATTGGGAATTAACCGTACTAAAATTAACGATATCCTGAAAGAGGAACTAAGTCTCACTTTTAGTACCTACCTTAATAAATTGCGGCTTACAGAAGCGGCGCGATTGTTGTCGGAAAATGAAGAGGCAAATATTTCGGAAATTGCTTACTCAGTTGGTTATAACAATGTTTCCTACTTCAGTAAGCTGTTCAAGCAAGAGTATGGATGCGCACCTAAAACATTTAAATCTCTGTATCTCACTAAAGAAGACACAGATTAATTTTGTAAAAGCTTTATTCATAAAAAGGACGATTAAGTCACACTAGTCCTGAATGGACCAGTGGAGAACCTAATCCGAAAAGCGTCGGCAATACACTCGATCTACGTAATTTAGTTTTGTAATCGACACTAAAATTAAATGTTTCGAACGGGCGAAACCACAGAGCAAAAGAAATCGTCTGCGGAATCGTCAGACTGAAATGGGACTATGTTGATTCAACAAATATATGTCATCATATAAAGTCAAATCGGCCAAATAAATTGAAAGGAAAAGCTAAATGTTGACCATTAATGGAAGTGTGGGAAAAGGAGCGCTTAATACAGATGCTGATGTCAAAAATGTATTAGCGTTGCTTAAAGCTAGAAAAAATCAGTCTGCCTTGAAGGCCGCGATGCAAACTATCGAGATTCCTGAGAAAGGTAGCCCGGAATTTCTCCCAAAACTTTTTAAAGCAATAGCAGCATTTCAAAAGAACGTACAGCTCGTTAACCCAGATGGCATTGTCTCGCCAATTGGAAACACTATTTTGTTTCTGGGCGGAACACGACTGTCCGGGAAGCAGATAATAGTAGATCTGGACGATCAAAATTTATATGCGTATGAGGGTAATAGGCTAATACATTCTTTTTACTGTGCATCAGGCGACAAAGTCCACCCAACCGCTACGTGGCCTTCACTTCATTCAATATTCCGTAAACATGAAGTTTACCGTAGCAAAACTTACGATGCACAGATGGACTACGCCATGTTTTTTACAGCAGACGGAAAAGCCATCCATCAATCTAATGCTGTCGGGATAACGTCGATATTGAAAGATGTTGGGATAAATCAGCTCGGCTCACACGGCTGTGTTCGTCTAACCAAAGCTAACGCGAGTAAATTGTTCGCTTGGGCGCCTATGAAAACTCCGGTGTTTGTAGATTTGGAAACCATTGAATGAAAAATTCGAAATGGTGGCATGGTTGCTCCTTAGCCGTGGGTGCTTTGTTTGGCTGGTACGTAAGCTATTTCAATTACGATAGCCAAGCTACCTATGCAAGCGAAGAGTTGATCGGAAATGAGATTCGATTGCTTGAACGAGCTAAGACTTACAGGGCACCTTGTCCAGATCTACTATCCAGTGGATCTGTGGCTGTAATGAAACAGGATAATTTAGTTGTCTTGTGGAAAAAATCTTCCGAAACGGTGTTAGATAAGATGATTATCGATGATAAGTTTCACAGTGCTGTCGAATCTGTAGCAAACGAATGCCAATCCTCTTTTTGACATCATTGCTTTTGAGTAGGCTTTTTCTCTAACTTCCATTCAATTTTGATTTTTGTTCCAACATCGACAAGCGTCATAAATTCATCCATTTCCGCATTTGTAAGCGCTATACAGCCGTCAGTCCAGTCAAAATATTTGGAGATAAATGCTAATTTCTCCAAACCATTTTTTTGACCATGGATCATTATCGCTCCTCCTGGCTTAATACCTTCGCGTCGGGCATTTTCTACGTCTTTTGTGTTGGGGTAACTGATGTGCATTGCTCTATGAAATGCTGAATCTTCTTTCTTAAAATCCAATGTATAGAGGCCTTCAGGCGTCCTCTCATCCCCTTCCTGCCTTTTATGGCCACGTGGTTGGCCACCCAACGCAACTTTGTATTCTTTTAAAACAGCACCAGATTCCATGAGATAGATGGTTCTGGCTGACTTATCAACTATTACCAGGTCTACTTTCGCATATGTTACGTTTGCAATAATTACCAAAGGAAGTGCGCCAATAATGCTTTTCATAACACTCCAAGTAGTTTTGTAACGATTTAAATGTGTACGCGTAAATTAATCTACTACGTCACAATTTGGCCTTCGAGGTGGCTAATTGCCTGCAATTAATTACAGGAACTCTACGAATTTTTGCAGTTTTAATAAAACTCTTTCAAAAATACAAACCTCCAGTTCTCCATTTCGTTACATTGCCCTCGGCGAAAATATTTGCTAGTACGGACTTAAAACTATAACAAAAAATTTACAATTGCTTCCAATATAGTTCTGACAACAATAGTTCTGAAAGACCAACCGGATTTGACAGCGCTGTCCGAGTGCTTCACCACAACCATTCCAGTTGTGGGTGACCCTGGGTTCTCCAGCCTTCGGGCAGGTATTTTTTTGCAGCTGAGTCAATCACAACACATATCTAGCGGAGATTCTAATAATGATTTCAAAAAAATATCCCAGCCAAAGAATGGCTCAAATTTTGATGCGCGCCTGCGGTGTGCTAAGCGTTAGTGCTGGCTTGGCCGCCTTTTCCCTGAATGCGTCTGCAGCGTGCACTTACACTGTTGACAATCAATGGGGCTCAGGTTTTGTAGCGAGTATCACTATAAAAAATGATACGGGTGGTGCAATAAATAATTGGAATGTGAATTGGCAATACGCCACTAACCGTATCACCAATAGCTGGAATGCTAACCTCACGGGCAGTAATCCTTATGCCGCAACCAATATGGGATGGAACGGCAATATCGCAGCGGGACAATCCATTTCTTTCGGGTTTCAAGGTGAGACACGTGGCGGCAGCGTCGAGCGTCCGACTGTAAACGGTAGCGTTTGTGGTGGTTCGCCCAGCTCTATGTCCCGCTCCAGCGTTGCACCTAGCTCTGTACCGCGCTCCAGTGTTGCGCCAAGTTCTATACCACGCTCTAGTATCGCACCCAGTTCAGTACCGCGGAGCAGTTCAATAGCATCCAGCAGTTATTCCGTACCGGAAAATAATTTTGCGCAAAATGGTGGAGTGGAAGGTGGACTTACTAATTGGGGCTCGACAGCTGGAACAGTTACTCGCTCAACAGCCGACAGACACACTGGCTTAGCCAGCGCATTCATTTCCGGGCGCACCGCAAACTGGAATGGTCTGACGTTTAACGTAGGGTCATTAACTAACGGCAATCAATATGAAACTGCAGTATGGGTTAAATTGGCTCCAGGTACACCGGACGGTGTTATTAGTTTGACTGCAAAACGCCAGGATGACGCGGATGCAACTACCTATGCTGAATACACCCGCGTAGCAACATTAACCGCGTCTGCTACCGAATGGCGCTTATTGGAAGGCTATTACACCCCATCAGGTTCTACACCATTCCAACATTTCATTATTGAAGCGACCGATGCAACCATCAGCTATTACGCCGATGATTTCTCTATTACCGGGCAAGTGGCATCTTCGTCGAGCAGTTCAATCGCTCGTTCAAGCATTCGTTCAAGCAGCAGTGTCCCGGGCAAAAAATTTATCGGTAACATTACTACTGGCGGCGCAGTGAGATCTGATTTCAATCGTTATTGGAATCAAATTACTGGTGAAAATGAAGGTAAATGGGGATCAGTTGAGGGTACACGCGACGTCTACAACTGGGCGCCGGTCGACCGCATCTATGCTTACGCTCGCGCAAATAATATTCCGGTAAAAGCACATACATTTATTTGGGGTGCACAATACCCAGCCTGGATTAATAATTTGAGCGCAACGGAAACCGCAGCTGAGATTGAAGAGTGGATTCGAGATTACTGCACCCGCTACCCTGATACCAAATACATCGACGTGGTTAATGAAGCTGTACCGGGCCACCAGCCAGCGGCTTATGCACTGAAGGCTTTCGGCACTAACTGGATTCAGCGTGTTTTCCAACTGGCACGTCAATATTGCCCTAACTCCATCCTGATTCTCAACGACTACAACAATATCCGCTGGCAGCACAATGAGTTTATTGCGCTCGCAAAAGCACAAGGGAATTATATCGACGCAGTCGGCCTACAAGCTCACGAGCTGAAGGGTATGACAGCAGCACAAGTGCAAACAGCGATCGACAATATTTGGAATCAAGTGGGCAAGCCCATTTACATTTCTGAATACGATATCGGCGATCTTAATGATCAAGTTCAACTGCAGAATTTCCAGGCGCATTTCCCCGTGTTCTGGAACCATCCTCACGTCATGGGCATTACCATCTGGGGCTACGTGGTCAACAGAACCTGGATCGAAGGCTCCGGCTTGATTCAGGATAACGGTACACCGCGCCCTGCAATGACCTGGTTACTGAACAATTACATCAATAAGTAAATCGGTTTTATAACAAGTAAACCCGTTCTAGTGTGACTCATAAAAAAGGATTTTTATGAGTCACAACTTTTGGTAAACCCAACCCATTTAATAATAATTAGGGTGATTCTCCATGCGTGCTAATAACCAGGCAAGTGCTCGCTATGCGGCACGACTTGCAAAAATTTTCAGCAGTTGCTTTGCATTGCTTTTTGCGTGGAATGCAAACGCGAGCTGCCAATACCAAGTTACTAATCAATGGAATAATGGCTTTACCGCTGCGATAAAAATTACCAACACCACTAGCAACACCATCAATGGTTGGTCTATTAAGTGGCAATACGCGAGCGGTAACCGTATCAGCAATAGCTGGAATGCTAATCTATCTGGTACTAATCCTTATTCAGCGAGCAATCTTTCCTGGAACGCCAGCATCCAACCGAATCAAGCGGTAGAGTTCGGTTTTCAAGGAACCAAGGGATCAGCAGCCGCTGAAATTCCAGTCATTAGTGGAATTCCGTGCGGCAATTCAACACCAGTTTCGTCAGCGCGTTCATCCAGCAGATCTTCACTGGTCGCGGTTAGTTCTAGTGCAAAAATATCCAGCAGTTTGATTGCCTCTTCAAAAAGTTCAGTTGTATCGTCAGCCGCAGTGAGTTCATCGTCGGCCATTGAACTGGTTGAGGCGAGTAACCCGGTGACCTGGGCGGATGTTCCTGATCCTTCTGTAATTCGCGTAGGCAACACTTATTACATGAGCAGCACTACCATGCACATGAGCCCTGGTGTGCCCATTATGAAGTCCACGGATTTAGTGAACTGGAGCTTGGTGAGTTACGCCTACAGTACGCTTGATAATACCAGTG
>JANPKH010000332.1:0-2283 GCA_031425935.1 Gammaproteobacteria bacterium
GGGTGAAGCGATCGCTCAACACCAGCGACGTGTAGTTGCTGGCCTGACTGAGGCCGACCTGGATGAGAGTTACCCCTAACCCAAAACCGACGAGCACCATTAAGGCATTCCAATCGACCAGCGATCGCCCTACGTCTTGTACCACCTGATCCACAATCAGCTTATTGATATAAAGCTGCGTCACGGGCATGAGCGCGCCACTCAGCGTAATTCCCAGGTTAATCAACAACCACAGAGGAGCCGCGCGCCATACCAAATGAAGCAACCGGGGTGTATTTGCCACCACGTCCAAAAACCGGGTTTTTGGCTTAGTGTTGCGGGTAGTTGCCATAAATAGTTGCTGAATAAGTTAGTTGGGCAGAGTTAAACCGAACGCGAAGCGCTATATTTCAGCATCCAAGAACGGGATATTTGTGACTCATATTCGTGCTTCATGGTGAGGAGTGAAAATCCCCGATTTTTGATGTATTCACACCACAGCAAATGATATCACAATATAATATCAAAACCTTGACTGTGACAGGAATCACAATGATGTGTGTAATAGCTCACAAAATGCGATTACACCAGTCAAGAAAATTAAGAAAACATAAAATTCATGTAAATTTTTGATGAAGCCTTAGAAGGCGATAAAACACCTGAAATCCTTATGAACAGGTCATAGTTGCCAAAAAGCCAATATAAAGTTTCCGTAAAGCTTCAACCCGTTTTCAGGAATCCCTGATCCCCGTTACAAAACCTTCGTGTTACGGTAGTGCAGTTAAACGGTTAAAAAGATAAACACGTAACGAGTACGAGTTGAGTAGGCCAACGAAGCCTTGAGTATTGTCTTTTGCGACTCTCTCAAGGTTAGTTAAATGCTCCGGGTGGATCTCCTCGGCAATTAGCCCACAGCTAATCCCGAGACGCTTTCCTGAAACGATTGCGGCGATCGCGATTTCATTAGGACGCTAAAAGTCCCAAGTCTCGACTCACAATGACCTTTACGATGGAGTGTATGGCTCGAAAACTTTGGAGCGGCTTAACGACTGCCGCCATGTTGATGACATCTTTGGGCGTAGCGCCTGCTGGGTATGCTAACGATAACCAGTCCAGAGAAGTTGACGAGGCTTCCCAGGCGAATGTTCCCCGCCAGGATGCCCAATCTGATTCAGTCTTTGCAGTTCTACCGTCTGATTCTTCTCCATCCGAGGCTTTAGAATCTGCGCCGATTGAAGAGGCCGTAGCCCCAACATCCTTGCCTAGCTCAGCCCTTGCTGCATTGAGCAGCGTCAGAAAAATTGGTGAATACCAATCTCAGGAAGACGTTCAAGAAGCTGCCGAAACCATCGTCAACATCTACCCCCGCCAAATAGGTGGACGACAAGCAGCAACTATCCACGTTCGCAGCATTCCCGTTCTGACACTTCTGGGTGGTCCCCAGACGGAACCCAGCGCATCTGCTACACCGCGATCGGTTGCTCAATCTGGTTCTTTACAATCCGTTTCTCAAACTGCCACTGCCGCATCCGATGTAAAGCTTCCTACACCGTCTGATGATACAGAAGCAGATTCAAATTCAAACCTAGAAGCACCTCCAGCGGGTGTTACGGCAGCAATGCAAGCTAGCGCCGCAAACAGCGCTGACGTGACTGACCCCGTTGAACGGGCATTGGCGATCGCCGCTCAGATCAACCAGCTCAACCGTGATGGGGTAAACGCTGAAACCATCACAGTGCGCTGGGATGCTACCCACGAACAGTATGTAATTCAGATTGGTGGGCAAGACTTTGTAGCCATTAATGCCGATACGATATTGCCCGATACGACCCGCAACCCTGCCGAAGATGCTTTGCAGGCAACCAATCGGCTGCGCCGCCTTTTGGGCGATGCTCCACCGTTACAAGAAATTCAGGGTCGACCTCGACCCACGGTGCAGTTCTCTTTAGGCTCAGTTCAGGTGCGACTATCGGGATTGGCTTCGTGGTATGGTCCTGGCTTTCATGGCAACCGCAGTGCTAGTGGCGAAGTGTTCAACCAAAACAGTATGACAGCAGCTCACCGCTCGTTACCGTTTGGCACGCAGGTGCGCGTGACCAACTTAAATAATGGTCGTGCTGTAGTGGTTCGCATTAACGATCGCGGGCCCTTTACCAGAGGACGGGTGATTGATCTGGCAGCGGGAGCCGCCCAGGTAATTGGACTAACCAACAGTGGGGTCGCTCCTGTAAGTCTGGAAGTGATGGGGCAAGTTCAATCGGTGTCTGCTCGCTAATGTTGAAGGTCGTGTTTTTTGAGGCGCGG
>JANPKH010000333.1:0-4484 GCA_031425935.1 Gammaproteobacteria bacterium
CCAATCCAATCCCTACAGTTAAATTTCCCGCTTGTGAATTTGGCAAACCTGCTTCAGTGAGCGCCATCTCCACCGCCTGTAAAATAGACGCTTTAGCTTGTGCCTGTCCGTGCAAAGGATTTGCTGGCCCACCAACACCAATACCGAGTAACTTTTCATTTGCCGACACCAACCGGGCACGACACTTAGTGCCACCGCCATCAATACCGATAAAAAGTGAGTCAGGATTGTTTGACATACTTCCCATGTTTACCTCGTTACAACAGAATACAACTGGTTTTATTTGAAGCGCGAGCAAAAATAAATGCTGCACTTTTTAAGAATTAGGGTTTGATATATGTTTGTGATTCGGACTTTCACTGTATGTTAGCCGATTTTGATACTTTGCTGAAAAAAGTTGACGCCTTTAACAGCGTCAACGAAGAGGATTTACTCAACAACAACTAACCACCACAACTACAGAGCTTAGATTACCCACTTGAGACAACGTTGTCAAAGAATTTATGTAGCGCCTTTTATTTATTTTTACTCCATGAGACGCACAACTCAAAAGCCTGACCACTTGATACTCCAGAGCCACAATTAGAGCTACAACTACACATAAAATCACACCTACTTAAAAGCAATAATTTCAATTATTTTTGTATAATTCTTTAATTAATTGGCGATGATCTGGCAATTCCTGCAACGCAATTTTAATTTTTTCGTCCAGCAATAAAAACGCTTTTTGCGCAATCATGGTTGTTTGTGCAGCATTGTTATCTTGAGGTAGTTTTGATAAAAAGTTCATGCCGTACAAGATGTATTGATAACTTGCTAACGAAAAAAGTTCAAATCGATTTGGGAAATCGTTTTCAACTGGAATAAAGCTTTGCCACAAAGACAACTTCTCCAATAAGCCTGCGGGGGCAGATGCTTCTTTCGTATTTTCAATCCAAAAATCGCTATCACGTCGCTTGGATATAAAATAGTGCAACTTAATGAAATCAACTATTTTCTCCCAACGGAAAGTGAATATTTGATTATATTTAGCTGCTGTACCAGCCATCGCCGAGAATGTTCGTGGAAACTGTTCTGCCAATATAAACGCTGCCGATTCAACCATAGCGATGGCAGTTGCTTCCAGAGGTTCCATAAAGCCACTTGAAAGGCCGATAGCGACACAATTTTTTTCCCACATTTTTTCACGATAGCCAACTTGCATATTTAATTTTCGTGAAGTTAATTGTTCCGCCGCAACGCCAATATAATTGCGCAGTGTTTGTTCCGCACTATCGTGATCAGTGTGAGCAGAAGAATATACATACCCAATACCACGCCGCTCACTAAGGCCTATATCCCAAATCCAACCGGCATTCTTCGCTGTTGAAATTGTGTGGCAGACAATTGGAGCATTTTCTGTTGCGTAAGGCACTTGCATAGTAACGGCATGACCAACTAACAATACTTTATTTTTATTCACAAAAGGTACCTGCAATGCACCGCCCAATAACAACGATGAAAAACCTGTGCAGTCAACAAAGAAATCGGCATTAAGTTCGCCCAATTCGCGGGTACCCACCGCAACAACAAATCCTTCTTGATCAAGCTTCACAGATTCAACATTCGCGTTTAAATGCCTCACCCCCAAACGATTAACACAATGCTCAGTGAGTAACTCAACAAATTTTCCTGCATCCAAATGATAGGCATATTTAGTTAAACCAACGTAAGGCGGAGTGGTCAATTTTTTGGGGCCACGCCCTGCGTCGCAAACAGCAGCCTGCCCTGCAACGGCGTGAGCATAAGACGTATCACTTTTATGGCCACGCAGCCAAGCCTGTGGCAAATCAATGTTAGCAACTTTAAAAGGCGCATCAAATAAGTGGTAGTAATAATTATCTTTGCCACTGACGGGCGCTTGCTCCCAATTCACAAACTTAATAGCCTGCTTAAAAGTTGCCGTGCACTTGCGCATAAATTCGCTTTCACTAATCCCTATATATTTAAGCGTTTCAACCATTGTTGGGAAAGTCCCTTCACCTACGCCAATCGTAGCAATATCAGGACTTTCTACGAGAGTTACTTGTATATGATCAGCATGAACAGAACTCAATTTTCGAGCCAAAATCGCAGCAGTTAGCCAACCGGCCGTGCCACCACCAACAATGAGTACTTGCTTTATTTCTTTCACCGATACCTCTCGGACATATTTACGATGTGCCTTGAATTGAACAGTTTTTTTATACTTTTCTAGTGAGTAGAATTTCCATATTCCTAATATTCACGCTACTTATTTATTGTTTAAGTAATGCTGCACTAATTTCTCCAACATTTTTCGATGCCCAGGCAACTCAGAACTCATTTTTTTTGCTTGCTGCTGCAAAGTATTGGCAATTTGATAACTTTGATTCATTTGCGCTGGCAAAACATTTTGTATAGCGGTTGGATATTTCATGCCATACAGAACATAAAGATAATTTTCAGCATCAAATATTTCAAACTTGCTAAAGAAATCAAGATTTTTTGGGTAGAACGCTTGCCAAAGCGACAAGCGTTCTCGTAACGTTTCTGAAATAGTCTCTGGCTTTTGATTATCTAGCCAAAAGTCCGAATCTGTACGATCTGACAAACAGTAATGCAGCTTTATAAAATCAACAACCCTATCCCAACTGTAACGCAGTACTTGATTGTATCGTTTCGCTAGCATTTCTATATCGCTGCTATTTTTCGGGAAATTTCTCGCAAGGTACTGTGCTGCAAAATCGGTTACCAAAATAGATGTAGCTTCTAACGGTTCCACAAACCCTTGCGCCAAACCAATCGCAACACAATTTTTCTGCCAGAACTTTTCTCGAAAGCCTATTTTCATCGAAATTTTCCTCGGTGAAAATTTTCCTATATCCAAGTTTACATACTGAGAGAATTTTTCCACTGCCTCATCATCAGACATATGTGCACTGGAATAAACAAACCCAGTACCGCGCCTATTGGTTAAGGCTATATCCCAAATCCAACCCGCCTTATGCGCAGTTGCAATGGTAAACGGTGGAATTTCCTGATTTATGTCTGTAGGCACTTGCATAGTGAGCGCCACATCCGTTAATAATTCTTGGGATTTATCAACAAACGGAACATTTAATTCTTTGCTTAACAGAATGGATGAAAAGCCGCTGCAATCTACAAAAAAATCAAACTCAAGCTCTTCTCCCGCATCTGTTACCAACGCGCGGATTGCACCATCTTCCTTTTTTTTCGCGCCACTAATAGTTGCAAGTTGATGTTTTACGCCAAAGCGTTCAGTGGCATTTTTTGCTAAAAGTTTGGAAAATTTAAGCGCATTTAAATGATATGCGTAGTTAACTTCACCTTGATATTCAGATGAGTTGAAACTCTTTGGCGACACAGATGCATCACACAATGCTGCCTGCAAGGACACGCTATAGGCAAAAGGTTGTCGAGGTGTTTTTGCCAACCAATAGGGAACTATATCCATACCAAACGGGTACGGAATATCGAACGGATGATAATAATGATGACCAGCGCCGTAGACGTTAAGATTATTCCATTCAACAAATTTTATTCCCTGCTTAAAAGTAACATCACAAGCACTAATAAACTCCAATTCACTAATACCAAAACTTTGTAAGCTATTGCGAATCGACGGCACAGTTCCTTCGCCAACACCAATAATAGGAACATCCGATGATTCGATAACGGTAATTTGAATTTGAGGATCGTTAATTAATTCGCGTCCTAAATGATTGGCAGCCAACCATCCCGCTGTCCCACCACCGATGATGGCAATATTATTAATTTTCACTTCAAGCTCCATTTACAATATTTCACTTACAAAAAACCCGGCTTGCGCCGGGTTCTATTAACGCACAACTTTAAACGAACAGTTAGAACTTCAGATTAGCACCTACAGTGAAGCGAGACTCTCCTTCGTAACTAGCTTCAGGATAATCATAAGATGTACGGTCGGTTACCGATGTTACACCTCTATCACGACCAATTTGAACGCTATCTTCTTCCAACAAGTTAGTCGCATCAAACGTTAAGGTTACGTTATCAGTAACTTTATAAGAAAAGCTTGCATCCAAAGTGCCAAAAGCTTGCGCTTCACGATTGCTGTAGAAACCAGTTTCGCGAATCATATACGCTGAACGCCAGTTGTATGCCGCACGCGCACTAAAAGTGTCATTCTCGTAATAGCCAACAAGGTTAATACTATCCTTTGAGCTGTCTGACAATACACCATTGCCATCAGGATAATTCGAAGCATCAGCTGAAGCATCGGCATAGGTGTAGTTAAATACTCCACCAAAACCGCTATTCCATGTATGTTGCAATTGGAATTCGATACCCTCGATAGTGCCTTGGTTACCGTTTTTCTTACTATTTACTTGCCACTTATCAGCATTAGCCGGTGAGTTGTCTGGGTCATTTACACCAATACTCACACCATTTTTGGTGTCAGCGGTGGTGAAGTTTGCAATTGC
>JANPKH010000334.1:0-24725 GCA_031425935.1 Gammaproteobacteria bacterium
AACGCCGGTATACGGTCATAAAGTTCCCGCCCTACACCCGCTAATGGAATACCTTGTCCCGAAAAAACAAATGCTATTTTCAGATTTTGACGCGACGCATTGCTAGCAACGTCAGATTTAGTAGCAACGTCAGATCCATTAGCAACGGCCTTTAATTTTGAAGACAAGTTTGCAGGACTATCAACCACGGCAAAAAAACGCGCCGCTTGCGAGGTGCGCTTGCAAGCCGTTGTATATAAAAAATAAGGCCAATCATCTTTAGCGATGCTTGATACATTATTTATATATTTTGAGGCCAACCGTTGCAGAGCTGGTTTGTCGCGCGCGGTAAGAATGAATGGCAATGATGAAGAAAGTAACTGAGTCGTAGATTTAACCAGCTCAGGTTTTTCTTTGCGCGGAGCATCGCTTACCACCACACAAGCATTTGAACCAGAGAAACCAAACGCGCTGACAGAAGCACATCTGCGTCCTACATCTTTGCGCGGCCATGAGGTAGCTTCTTTCGGAATTGACAATGCTGAACCAAGATCAATTAAGGGATTAAGTTCGTTAAAATTTACTTGTGCAGGAATAATGTCATTATGAATTGAGAGCAGCGTTTTTATTAATCCGGCCATGCCAGCAGCCGCTTCAAGGTGACCAATATTGCCTTTTACTGAACCAACATAACAGGGCTTCTCTCGCTCACCAACAACCCGGCGCAAGGCGCGGCATTCAATAGGGTCACCGAGCGGCGTTCCCGTGCCATGCGCTTCAATATATCCGAGCTCGGACGCGCTCACGTTTGCATTGTTAAGTGCAGTTCGCAATAGAGCTTCTTGAGCATTGCCATTAGGTGCTGTTAATCCATTACTGCGGCCGTCCTGATTTATCGCACTACCGAGAATTGAACCATAGATGCGATTGTTATCTTTTACTGCATCGGCGTAACGCTTTAGAACTAGCACGCCACAACCTTCACCACGCACATAACCATTTGCTGCTGCGTCAAACGTTTTACAGGAACCATCAGGCGAAAGCATTCCAGCTTTGGTTAAGGGAATATCCCAATCCTCAGCGAGGATTAAATTAATAGCACCTGAGAGCACAGTGTTGCACTCTCCGTCCCGCAAACTACGGCACGCTAAATGAAGCGCAGTTAAACCCGACGAACATGCTGTGTCGACAACAAAGCTGGGGCCACGCAAGTCAAATTGATAAGCGATACGATTGGCAATAACCGCCAATACGGACCCTTGGCAACTATAGGAGTCAAGCGCGCCTTCAGATAATTGCAGTGAGCCGTAATCAAAAGCTGATGCCCCAAAAAAAACACCCGTGTTTGATCCCGCCAGATCATTTGGTTTGATATCAGCATCTTCCAGTGCTTGCCAAGCTAATTCCAATGCAATTCGTTGTTGCGGATCAAGACAGGCAGCCTCACGGTTAGTAATAGAAAAAAATTCGTTGTCAAAACTTGCCACATTATCAAGAAAGCCCCCATGACGAACTTGGCCATCACCGCGCACTTTGCTCGTAGTTGAAATACCACCTTCAGATAATAATTTCCAATAAGCATCTTTGTTTTCTGCTCCAGGAAAACGACAAGCAATGCCCACGACGACAATTGCATCTTCCTGTGGTTTAACATGGATTTCTAATGCAGCGTTTTTGTTAGTTTGAGTTAATTGCTGAGCTAATTGACGAATGCAAGGAAAATCATAAAAGGCCGTTGGTGAAACTTCCAGGGCAAATTGTTTTGCAATTTCGTCAGCCAAAAGCGTGGAATCTAAAGAACCCAAACCAAATTCGGCAAAGGGCCGCTGAGGATCGACCAATGCTATTGGCAAAGCGGAAATTTCTGAAATACGATTAATAAGAAAGGATTCCACCACGCCAAAAGCAGGTGCTGTTATCTCGCTTACATTCACCGCAGGGAGCTTTCGATCCCATTGCGCAATCACCTGTAGAGTATTATTTAAATACGCAGCCTTCGATGCGCCGCGTTGAATTTTTCCGCTGGATGTTTTAGAGGTTGTGCCAGGACGAATAAGAACAATTGATTCAATAGGTAAATCGTAAACCGAGCCGACACTTAGACGCACCGCGGCAAACATTTCCTCATGTGACCAGCGGTCAGAGTGACGAATTAATTCTTGCACTACGACAATTTTTTCTTCTTTATCACTTTCGACAGAGAACACAGCGCAACAACTTGGTTTAAATGCAGGATGCGCTTGTTCAATAACCCATTCGGCATCTTGCGGATAATAATTTTCACCACGGACAATAATTAAATCTTTCACGCGGCCTGTAGTAAAAATTTCGCCTTGGTCAAAAAAACCCAGGTCGCCAGTACGCATATAACTCGGACCATTGGGTTCGTTTTGTAGCTTTGCTCCGAATGTGCAAATATTTTCTGCCGGACGCTTCCAATAGCCACTCGATACGCTGTCGCCGTGTACCCAAATTTCACCGATAGAACCCGAAGGACATTCCACACCTGAAGATACATCGACAATTTTTACTACTATGTCTTTGACTGGTGCGCCGCAACAAACAATTTCATTTGCTGCTTCACCTTCTTGAGCATATACAACTAAATTGCGATTAAGTGAACTAGCCGATAATAAGACGCTACGCATCGGGGCATCCCAACGCTGCCCTGTTACCAAACAAGTTGACTCGGCCAGTCCATATGCAGCTGTTAATGTATTTTGACTTAGACCATAGTTGCCAAATTTTTCATTAAATCGTTTTATAGTTTCAAAACGAATCGGTTCCGCCGCATTTAATGACATAGACCATGAGGAAAGATCCAAGCCTTTACACTCTTCATCAGAAATACGATCAACACAATATTCGTAAATAAAATTCGGCCCCATGCTGTGAGTGCCACGATATTTTGCAATAGCCTGAAGCCAGCGCGCCGGCTTTTGAACAATTGCCGCAGCAGGCATTAGATATGCGGAAACTCCTTTATACAAAGGAAAAAGTACTCCGTAGAGTAAACCAAGATCATGAAAATGCGGAACCCAACACATCATTTTGGTTTGAGGGCCATGACCTAATCCATGATCCCACATTGATAAATTATGTAAGATATTTTTATGCGATAGCATGACGCCTTTAGGTTGAGAGGTGGATCCAGACGTATATTGAAGCAATGCAATATCGTTTTCATCGGGAAGCTCAACTTTTAATTCAGCATACACTTCCCACTCACTAAATGTATCGACTGAAAACCAGGTGATATTGTCAAACTCTGGATTTTCTTCGACAAATGCAGGCGCTTTCTCAATAGTTTGTGTTACGCCCAATACAATTGCCGGTTGGCAATCGCGCATAATTGACAGCATTCGTTTTACTTTATTTTTATCGCCAGCCAATGGCGCAGGTGCTACAGGGACAGCAATTACTTTTGCAATAAGACAAGCCATGAAAGCTTCAACGAATTCCAATCCTGGTGGAAATACCAACATCGCTCGTTGGCCCGAAAATCCATTATCAATTAACCAGGCCGCCAAACGCTTCGACTTATCAGCTAGCTGATAATGCGTTAAAGACCCATCCAACGTCTCAGCGTTACGAAGGTAATAAAAAGCTGCGGGGTTTTGTTTTTGTACATTTTCTAAAAACAACTCGACTAACGAAGTCATACTAATTCCTTGTCCGATATTATATTAATAAAATCTAGGGATAAAAATGTTCGCAACCAAAAAGAACATCTAATTCTGTCGCTAAAAATAAAAAGCACACCAGAATTCAATACAGTGTTAGAAAACTTCACTTGTTTGTATTTTTACATGCAATCCGATTGCCAAATCCATATTAAAACAACTTACCGTTGTGCGTAGCGCCTGCAAAATTTGCAAGCTATCAATAATTAACCTTTAAAAATAAAGTGGTCAAAGCCACATAAATACAATGTTTTCTACAAAAAATTAAAAACAAGTTAATTCACTTTAAAGGTGTCGCCGACGTCCGAAAATAACTAATTAAAATATCTCTATTGTTGCTTTTTTCAGCTGCTACACATTAATAAATGTTTAACAACTCAACTAAATCAATTATTTTCTGCACCAAAATGAATTCCAGCTTTAATAAATGCAAAAAAATAGTGCGGATTTATAATTTAACTCCCAAGCTATCGCATTAATGATTTTATCTACTAGCACAATGCGTTAATGTCCTTACCCCGTCAGTATAAATAGATTTGGATACGTGAAAAGTCCACAATCGCCAAAAGTTTTGTAGGATATTGACTACAACCAAAACCGTCTTTAACACTGAGCTTATAAAAGAAATGTCGCCCAAGTCCCAACTTAATTCAAAAGTATTACAATTAAATGAAGCTAAAGATTGAATCAGAGTACGAAATAAAATGGACATAAATTAATAATTCTCTTCCATCGCAAACACTAATTTAGTATTTAATCTGCTAATAAAAATTTAATATTAAAAAAACCTTGAATAATTGAATCGACTTGATGTATCGTCAGCATGGCTTCGCTTCAGATAGCGAAAGGATATTATTGATAACTGGGAAATAGACAAAATGAGCAACTTCCAGACACACCCATATTGCGCTCAGATATTGGGCGTAGCATTAAATCGAACTTCATAGCTTACTTAATCGCAGAATAAGTTTTCTATCGCTCTTCATTTGCCTTCTGTTCGCTGAGAGGGCGGCACCTTACTTAGTCAAGGTTGTTGCGGCTGACTTTCAACGCGAAAATTTTTAATGAATAGTAAAACATTTGCTTAGCGACTAGCATTTCCAATATTGCCGTAGGCGAGAGTTAGCTTTGGCGTAGTTAATATTTTGCATTAATCAAAATATTTTTTACCCGCCATATTTTTAATACTGTTTTTCCGATTGATATACATATATCGCAATAAAATTTTCAATTTACTAACCGACCACAATTTTTGGAGTAGTTAATGTCTGCCGATAAACCAATCAATCCTCAAATCCAAAAAACTCAGATAATTGCTGGCGGAATATTTCTTTTAATAGGTATTTTGGCAGGATACATGTGGTGGCGCAGTCATAATTTCGAGCACACCGATAATGCTTATATCGGTGCGCACGTGAGCGCCGTGTCATCAAGAATTTCCGGCGTCGTAACCAAAGTATTAGTAGTGGATAATCAAAAAATTCGCGCTGGTGACATATTAATAGAACTTGATTCAGCAGATCAGGATGTGCGCGTCGAACAAATTCAAGCGCAAATCGAACAAGTCAACACAGAAATTAAACAAATAGAAGCGCAAATAATACAAACCGGTGCAGAAGCGCAATCAACGCTGGCACAGGTAGCTCGAGCAGGAGTATTACATAAGCACGCTGAAACTGATGCCGAACGTTATACTTCACTTTACAGTAGCGAAATGAAAGCAGTTTCAAAAATTGAAGTGGATGCTGCTATTGCAAACCGGGATAGCTTCGCAGCGGAATTTCGCTCCCAACAAAATCAAGCACGCGCCGCTAAAGCTAAAACGTCTGTTAATGAAATGTCCAGATCAACCTTGTTAGCTCAACACAAAGTTCTTGTGTCTTTATTAAAAGAAGCACAACTCCAACGTGGATACACACAACTTGTGGCGCCAGTAGACGGGCGCATTGGAAGGAAAAACGTTGAGATTGGTATGCGCATTCAGCCGGGGCAACAGCTTGTCGCTATAGTGCAAGACGGTATGTGGGTGACAGCTAATTTCAAAGAAACTCAACTTTCTGGTTTACATCCCGAACAATTAGCCACCGTGCAAATAGATGCATTTCCAGGGAAAAAATTTATTGGCCATATACAAAGTTTTTCGCCTGCCTCAGGTGGACATTTCGCTCTTTTACCACCAGACAACGCTACTGGAAATTTTACCAAAATCGTTCAACGTGTTCCGGTAAAAATTGTCTTCAACGCAAACGATCAAAAGTTAGTTGCAGACAGAATTGCGCCTGGCTTGTCGGCGGTTGTGGAAGTTGATTTACGTCAAGGTAAACCTGAGCGCAAATCGCCCATTCAATCAGCCAGCACTTCGCGCTGAGCACTTTCTTATGACGACATCTGTTATTACGGCGGCATCTCCCCCTACTCCGGCATCTGCGTTGCCAGCATCTGACGCAGTCCCGAGGCGAACCTGGATAGCCATTAGCGCTGCTATCCTGGGCGTATTCATGGCAATTTTGGATATTCAAATTACCAACGCATCTCTACGTGACATTTTTGGCTCCCTCTCAGCAACCCAAGAAGAAGGTTCCTGGATGTCTACCTCTTACCTTGCTGCGGAAATAACAGTAATACCACTAACGGCCTATTTTATCCGGGTGTTTGGGTTTCGCACCTACATGCTAGGCAATACCGTTCTTTTCCTTTTATTTTCCACGTTGTGCGGATATGCGTGGAGCCTGCCCAGCATGATTGTTTTTCGAATGCTGCAAGGTTTGGCAGGAGGAGCCCTAATCCCAACCGCAATGATGTTGATCTTAACTCGCTTGCCCCCCAGCCAACGCCCTACAGGGCTTGCATGGCTAATGCTTTCCACCACTCTAGCTCCGGCCTTCGGCCCAACAATTGGCGGCTATTTAACAAATATCTATGGATGGCCATCAATCTTTTTTGTTAACTGGCTACCGGGAATATTTATGTTCGCCGGCCTCGCGTACGGGCTGGATCGGGAACCGAAGAAGCTTAACCTGCTGTACGAAGCTGATTGGCTTGCGATAACAGCAATGGTTATTGGCTTGGCATCTCTCATTATTTTTTTAGAAGAAGGCAATAGGAAAGATTGGCTCGAATCCAATTTTATAAAAACGTTTTTTATTCTTGCATTATTTGGACTCATATCATGGGTTTCAATTTTATTTATGAGGGAAAAGCCGTACATCAATTTAAAGCTTTTTGGCCGGCGCAATTTCGGCGCATCATCATTGGTTGGTGCGGCAAGTGGAATGGGGCTTTACGGTTCGACTTTTATTTTGCCGTTATTTTTAGCGCAAATTGCGGGTTATAACTCACTACAAATCGGTGAAGTTATTATGTGGATGGGGGTTCCGCAAATTTTTATGATGCCTATCGCAGCAAAATATGCCAAGCGAGTTGATAACAGAATTATTTGTTCCATTGGATTATTTTTGTTTTCAATATCCTGTTTTTTGAACTCGATGATGGATGCAAATACCACACGCGACCAGCTTATTGTTTCGCAAGTTTTTCGCGCACTAGGGCAGCCATTCATTATTCTAACGCTTTCAAATTTCGCTACAAATAGAATTGAGCCTGAAAATTTATCCTCAGCATCAAGCCTTTTTAATATGTCGCGTATCTTGGGTGGCGCAATCGGTACGGCAATATTAGCTACCCTACTAACGGTTCGGGAACAGTATCACTCGGTAGTAATTGGCGGAGCGATTTCTGCGTTTTCTCCTGAAACACAAGTTCGAATTGATCACCTCACAAGCACATATATGGCAAAAGGAATAGACGCTGCGGCAGCCTATCAGCAGGCACTGGCAACTATTGATAATATCGTCCGCCGCGAATCGTTCGTGATGGCCTACAACGACAGCTTCTTTGTTTTAGGAAGTGTACTTTTATTTGCAATAATTTTTATTTGGATGGCTGATCGTGTGGTCGCCGGTGGTGGTCGATGAATATTCAATTTAGTTACATCAAAAAACTAATTCTGGTCGTGAGTATTTTTGGTATGAGTAGTGGCTGCACTAACCTTTCAACCAAAACGCTCTATGACCCAAAAGTGCCTAACAAATACGGAGGTGCTCCTGAAGAGACATCTAATATTCCCCACAAATGGTGGCTTATTTATAATGACGACGTACTAAATGGATTAGTTGAAACAACACTAAAAGATAACCCCAACCTCGGCATTGTCTATTCACGATTAACGGCTGCAAGTGCGTTAGTTCGCGTAGCAAAATCGGATAGCCATTTACATCTGGATGCTGCTACAGGGGTTGGTTATTCCAGAACCTCGGAAACAACAGCCTTGGGTAATGCTTTGGGCCGCCAATCCATTCGTGGGCACCAATATTCCATCAACACTAGCGCCTCCTGGGAGTTTGATTTATGGAAACGTGTCGCAAATGCTGTAGAGGCTGCGAATGCTAAAGTTGTTATGGCGAAAATTGACGTCGATTCATACGTTTTAATTCTGAGCGCAGAGGTGGTTGCGTATTACTGGCAAGTTCGAGCCGCAGAAGCAGATTTAGCTATTTTTATGGCAATGCGAGCCAAACACGAAGAAACCGTTAAATTGCTTAACGCACGATTAGATCGTGGCTTTATTAACGAGCTTGACTTATCTCGAGCCCAGAGTGAGCTTGCTAATTCGACTGTCGACATTGAAGATGCCAAAAAAAGACGTGTTCTGGCAGTACATGGGCTAGCAACACTTACGGGAAACGCAATTTCTGAATTTTCCGTTCCTATGGCTAGCGCACAATCTCTTCCACCACCACCTGCAGTAACACCAGGGTTACCTGCGGATATTTTAGCGCGCCGTCCCGACTTGGCAGAGTCAACACAGAGCATTCGCGCTTCTTTAGCTCAACGCGGGATTGCTAAAGCTGCTTTTTATCCGTCCATACGCCTCACGAGTAACTATGGATTCGCTTCGAAAGAGCTAGATGAAACATTGCAAAATAATTCACGTGAATTTGCTATCGGCCCTCTCGCAATATCTTTACCGATTTTTGATGGTAAAAAAAATCGCTCGAATTTTGTTGTAGCGGAAGCCCGCTATCAAGAAGCGATTGCAACCCATAAAAGCCGATTGCTCATTGCATTGCGCGAAGTAGATGATGCATTGACCGAAATAAAATCCAATGAAGAACAAGTTCGTGCGCTAGAGCAATCCCTCACCTCGGCCAAGCGCACTGCACTTATTACACAGACTCGCTATCAAAAAGGAGTTAATAGTTTTCTTGAGGTTACAGATGCCGATAGAAATGTGTTATTAACTGAGCATCGGCTAATAAATCACCGTGAAAAGACACTTTTAGCCAGTGTTCAGTTAATACGAGCGCTAGGAGGCGGGTGGAATGCTGGAGAGGGATGGACACCTCCATAAATTTAGATGCAAAAATTTAAAAATTTATGAATCCTTTAGTAGATATATTCACACTTGTTAACTGCAACAGATACTTAACTTAATTTTTAAGAGGATTGATCTCATGTTTTACAAGAAGAACCTCCCTGTTTGGGAAAGATATATGCGTGTTTTAGCTGGCGCTGCAATGCTTGCGGTCGGCTTTACATTTGGAATGGAACCCTGGATTAAGTGGTTACTCGTAGCCTCTGGTGTAAGCTTTGCAGCTATGGGCTTCATCGGGTTCTGTCCGCTCTGCGCTATGGCTGGCCGCAAGATTAAAGGGTGATGCCTGAAATAGAAATACAGCTTGTTGAAGCTGCTTGCCAAGGGAATCAACAAGCTCTTGAAAAACTAATCACGCTTACACAGCCTAAACTAAAGCGCTTTGCTCGACGTAGATGTGCGTCGAGTGAAGATGCTGAAGATGCTGTGCAGGTAGCACTTTGGACATTGCATCAAAAGATTGGCACACTGCGAGCTATACCAGCTTTGGCAAGTTGGATGTTTCGTATTATTGAGCGTGAATGCATTCGCTTTTTTCACGTCCTGAAAAAATTTGATCCATTAACAGAATCATCTGAAGAACTTATTTACGAGACACAAATACCTAACGAATTGCGCCATGATCTAATTGTTGCAATAAGTTCATTGCCGCAGATATACCGCGAAATCTTAATCCTGCGAGATATTGATGAGCTAAGCGCCTTGGAAACTGCGCGCTACCTTAGCATTTCTGTCGCAGCAGTAAAAAGTAGATTACATCGGGCTCGCATGATGGTACGAGATCAATTAATAGCAGGTAGTTATTTGTCTGGTGATATCGAAAAATAACCTAGAGATGAGGGAATTAATATGTTTTGCAGTCGATCTATCGGTATACACCTAGCAAGAGGAGTAGGAGCTTTTGCTTTAATTGCTCTAGCAATTTTTTTAAGCACAACGCAACCTTTTTTAGCAATCCTTTCAATTGTGGGAGCTTTCGTACTATTTAAAGGTTGCCCAATGTGCTGGATTGTTGGCTTGTTTGAAACATTTACCAAAAAATCGTCAGCATCCGAACAAGGTAAATAGCGCAGCACACTATTGATAAACGATAAAAAAACCCATACATAACCCGAGCTTTACGACGGATTATGTATAGGTTTTTTATGAGCTAATAATCACGCCAAATTATGCTTTAGAAGCTTGTACCTGCGCAGCTACTTCAGCAGCAAAATCAACCACTGCTTTCTCAATACCTTCACCCACTTCGAAACGAGTAAAGCTAGTTACTGAAGCACCAGCAGCTTTTGCCAATTGAGCAACTGTTACTTCCGGATTTTTAACAAATGGTTGATCGTTCAAACTACTTTCTTTAAGAAATTTATTAATACGGCCTACCATCATTTTTTCGACGATTTCAGACGGCTTGCCGGCCATGTCTGGCTGGGCACGAATAATTTCTTTTTCTTTTTCAACAACAGCAGCAGGCATTTGATCAGCACTAAC
Source organism: Gammaproteobacteria bacterium (assembly GCA_031425935.1). Lineage (GTDB taxonomy): Bacteria > Pseudomonadota > Gammaproteobacteria > Pseudomonadales > Cellvibrionaceae > Cellvibrio. The sequence goes on from JANPKH010000334.1 coordinate 10,582, forward strand.
GACTGTTGGATTAACTGCGGCGACGTGCATAGCAATATCTTTCGCCAACTCAGCGTTACCACCTTGAAGCTGCACCACTACGGCAATACGGTTGTTTAAATGCAAGTAGCCCGCGACCACGCCACCTTGAATCAATTGCACGCGACGCACACCGATATTTTCACCAATTTTTTGCACTAGAGCTTCACGAGCTTTTTCTAAATCACCAGACATTAATGCAGCAACATCGGTTTGTTTTGTGGCAAATGCTTTATCCACTACGCTACTAACGAAGCTTAAGAAATTGGGTTCACGTGCAGCGAAGTCAGTTTCAGAGTTAACTTCAACTACAATCGCATAACTGTTGTCATCAGCCACTTTGATAGCGACTACGCCATCAGCAGCAGTACGGTCAGCTTTTTTTGCTGCTTTTAAGCCAGAAGCCTTGCGCAAGTTTTCAATGGCTAGTTCGATATCGCCATCAGCTTCAGTCAAGGCTTTTTTACATTCCATCATGCCCAAAGCGGTACGATCACGTAGTTCTTTTACCATAGTTGCAGAAACAGCTGTCATGGTTTTGTCCTCAATATGTGTTCAAGTGGTGGTTTGAAAAAGGGGCTGATTTGAAAAAGGGGGCTAAGCCCCCTTTTCGTTAACTCGGCAGCCGAAAGACTACCTAAGTTTTATGGCCCTTTAATTACTCGGCAGCGCTTTCAGCAGCAGCCACATACTCATCTTTATTAGGTACTGCAGATACTGATTTAGCACCTTCTAAGCACGCGTCAGCGATGGCAGAAACATAAAGTTTAATTGCACGGATCGCGTCATCGTTGCCTGGAATAACATAGTCAACACCTTCTGGGTTGCTATTGGTATCGACAATGCCAATAACCGGAATACCTAACTTGTTTGCTTCCTGGATTGCAATACGCTCGTGATCAACGTCAACAATAAACAGAGCATCTGGCAAACCATTGATATTCTTGATACCGCCAATTGAACGCTCAAGTTTTTCCATATCGCGAGTGCGCATTAGCGCCTCTTTCTTAGTGAGCTTCGCAAAAGTACCATCTTGACTTTGTGCGGTTAGCTCAGACAAACGACGAATAGAAGCGCGAATAGTTTTATAGTTGGTCAACATACCACCTAACCAACGGTGGCTAACAAATGGTTGGCCAGCACGTTCGGCTTGCTCTTTAATAATTTTTTGCGCAGCGCGCTTGGTACCTACGAACAACACCTTTTTCTTTTGCGACGCCATCAAAGTAACCAAATCCAACGCTTGGTTAAATGCAGGCACAGTGTGCTCAAGGTTAATAATATGGATTTTGTTGCGGGCACCGAAGATGTAACGTGACATCTTTGGGTTCCAGTAACGGGTTTGGTGACCAAAATGGACACCGGCAGACAACATTTCGCGCATGCTTACGGATGGCATAATAGTATTCCTATAGATTGGGTTAGGCCTCCATACACCACGCTCACCAACCCGTCAGCTTACGCTTTAAGGCACCCAGGTTTTGCTTGTCGATGTATGTGTGACGTTAGTGTGTGGCGTGTAAAAAAGTAAACGCTCACATAGCTAAAATTAACTTAGCTATTTATCTTCCCTTCCATGCCAGCTGCCATAAACAAGGTAGCCGACAAAAAAGAGGCGCGTTTTATACCACAGAATACGCTCAAGTTAAACCTTTTCCTGTTTTTACGATCAATCAACTATCAGGGAGCTTAAACTCACGCCGGGATTGCTCACTAATTTGTTCGTAAACAAGCTCATGGGTATTAGAGTGAACCTTAGTCAAACCGGATATGATCGTTTAGAATACCGCACACTTATTTTTTGTTAAAAACGGACCACCCTATGTCAGTCATTATCAAAACCCCCGCTGAAATTGAAAAAATGCGCGTTGCGGGCCGCATGGCTGCCGAAGTGTTGGAAATGATTGGCGAGCATGTGCAAGCAGGAATCACCACAGCAGAACTGGATAAACTCTGTCACGATCATATCGTTAATGTGCAAAAAGCTATTCCTGCTTGCCTTGGCTACCGCGGGTTTCCTAAATCAATTTGCACCTCTATTAATCAAGTAGTTTGCCACGGCATTCCTTCAGATAAAAAAATCCTTAAAAATGGCGACATCGTCAATATTGACGTCACCGTTATTTATGATGGCTACCACGGTGACACCAGCGCCATGTACTTTGTCGGCACGCCTGTTCCCCATGCCGAACGGCTGGTTACAGTTACCCAAGAGTGCATGTACAAAGCCATTCAATTAGTCAAACCTGGCTGTACCTTGGGTGATATCGGCAATGTTATTCAGCAACACGCGGAAGCTAACTATTATTCTGTTGTACGCGAATACTGTGGCCATGGCATTGGTACAGTATTTCATGAAGACCCACAAATACTGCATTACGGCAGGGCGGGAACTGGCATGGAATTAAAAGAAGGTATGGTCTTCACCATAGAACCCATGATTAATGCAGGAAAACCACACACCAAATTAAAAAATGATGGCTGGACAGTGGAAACAAAAGACGGTCGACTCTCTGCGCAATGGGAACACACCATGGCAGTCACTAAAGATGGTGTAGAAGTGTTAACTGCTCGCAGTGACGAAAAATTTTAATTTGTAATGTGTTGTTGTGTATCGCTCTGCATCTCGTTAAGTAGCCAAACGGAATAATTAATATATGTCGACACTAGCGATGCCTTATTTCGAACGGCCCTTATTTTTCTTTGATCAAAGTCGTTTCCGCCGCGCGCTGAGCGAAACATCTCTCATTACTGTTTTTAAAGATGCGATCAATGCGGCGAACACTCAATTTAATTGTCGTTTTCTAGAAGGCGAAGACATTCGTACGTTGATTTATGAGCGCGCATTATTTATAGATTGCATGTTGCACTACGCTTGGTTTCAATTTGAATGGCCCAGCAGCATAAGTCTGGAAGCCGTTGGCGGTTACGGCCGCGGCGAATTACATCCCTCATCTGATATTGATATTTTAATTCTGCATCGCCCCGAGGTGTTCGATAGTTGCAAAATTAATATCGAAAAATTTCTCACATTTTTATGGGATATTCACCTGGAAATAGGCAGTAGTGTGCGCACTGTAAAGCAATGCCTGGAGTTAGCGCGCAGCGATATTACTGTTGCTACAAATATAATGGAGTCGCGCACCTTAGTTGGCGACGAATCATTGCGCCACGAAATATTGCAACAATCCGACCCCAACCATATGTGGCCAGCCGATACTTTTTTTCGCGCAAAATGGGACGAACAAATAGCCCGCCATAAAAAATATAACGATACTGAATACAACCTTGAACCCAATATTAAAAATGCACCCGGCGGCCTACGCGATATCCAAACAATTAGCTGGGTAGCCAAACGCTATTTTCAAGTTCGCACCTTAAAGCAATTAGAAGGGAAAGGTTTTTTCACCGAAGAAGAGTTCTCATTACTTTATAGCGGCGAAGAATATTTATGGCGAGTGCGTTATGGCTTGCATATGGTTGCTAAACGCGCGGAAGAACGCTTGATGTTTGATTATCAACGCGAGTTGGCAAGCATATTTGGTTTTACCGACATAAAGGGATCGCTCGCTGTCGAACAATTCATGCATAAATATTATCGTACGGTATTATCGCTACGCGAATTAAATGATGTGTTGTTACAATTTTTATCAGAAGCCATTCTTCAAAAAGGAAAATGTAAAAACGTCGTATCTCTGAATGAACGTTTTCAATTACGCGATAATTTTATTGAAGTGACTCACACCTATGTATTTGTCGAATATCCGTCCGCACTACTAGAAATGTTTGTGCTCATGGCCCAAAATCCCAGCATTCTTGGCGTACGAGCATCCACTATTCGACTAATGCGTGAAAGCCGTTATTTGATTGATGAACAGTATCGCCAAAACCCTAAAAACACCCAACTTTTCGTACAACTATTGCAATACCCTGCTGGATTGGTAGAACAACTAAAACGTATGTTGCGGTACGGTGTGTTGGGTTTATATTTGCCAGAATTTGATCAAGTTACTGGCCAAATGCAACATGACTTATTCCACATTTATACTGTTGATGCACACACATTAAAAGTGGTGCACAACATGTGTAACTTTTTATTACCCAGTGCCAAAACAGACTTTCCGATAGCTGCGCATATCATGACGCACTTACCCAAATTTGATTTGCTCATCATGGCAGGGCTATATCACGACATAGGTAAAGGTCGTGGTGGCGATCATTCCACGCTGGGCGCAGTAGATGCAGAAATTTTTTGTCGCCGCCACGATGTATCGCCGCGCGAAACAAGGCTTGTCTGCTGGCTGGTTGAAAAACATTTATTAATGTCTTCCGTATCGCAAAAACAAGATTTATCAGACCCCGAAGTCATCCATAACTTTGCGCTTACCGTGGGCGATCAAGTGCATCTGGATTATTTATATTGTTTAACAGTTGCAGATATTAACGGCACCAACAAAGAGTTATGGAATACCTGGCGCGCCAGCTTAATGCGTCAATTGTATTTGGAAACGAAACGCGCACTACGCCGCGGCCTGGAAAAAAATGTCGACAAACAAGAGCTCATAGAAGAAACCCAGCAAGCTGCTATACGTAAGCTAGAGCGTAAGGGAATGACGGAAGAACAAGTGCTAAAAATTTGGGGCGACATGGGCGAAGATTATTTCCTTCGCGAAAGCTTCACCGATATTGTCTGGCACACCAGCGCCATGGCCGCTCATCTTGACGATTCTGCACTAGTGCTAATTAAGGAAACCACTAGCAAAGAATTGGCAGGAGCCACCCAAATTTTTATTCGCAGCAAAAATCAAAAAAATGTTTTTGTCGCAGCTGTATCCGCTCTAGATAACCAAAACCTAAGTATTCAGGATGCGAAAATTTACAGCTCTAAATCGGGTTACACCATTGATACTTTTTTTGTTCTTAATCAAGACGGAAGACCACTTGGCACCGACGCAGCGTTACTTAAAAAAATTCAACGTGCATTACAAGAAGAATTGCGCTTAGTTGATAACTACTCTGAAGTAGTAAGCCGTCGTACACCGCGCCGCTTGAAATATTTTTCAATGCCTACTCGCACATCGCTCAGTACTGACATCATTCGCGGGTGCAGTGTTTTGGAAGTTATAAGCCCCGATCGGCCAGGCTTACTTGCCAGTATTGGCCGTATATTTATGCAATTTGATATTCAATTGCTAAATGCTAAAATTGCTACGCTCGGCGAACGGGTTGAAGACATTTTCTTTATTGTGGACAATAAAAATCAACCGATTAATGATAAAACGCTCGCTGAAAATCTACAGCGCGAAATTTGTGAACAACTCGATAAACGTGTCGATAAAATATAAGGCAATAAAATTTAAGTTGGGCTCAGTTGGTGAAGCCCAACACTTTGTTAACCTGTTGGGCTTCTTAATTCAGCCTAACCTACATATTTGATTAACTATGAATCCCGATTTAAATCAACTTCACCCTTACCCATTTGAAAAGCTCGCCGCACTCAAAGCAGCTGTAACTCCACCCGCAGATTTAAACGATATAATGTTGTCCATTGGCGAACCTAAACACTTGCCACCTACATTTGTATTAGAAATATTGGTTAAAAACCTGGACAAATTATCTAATTACCCGAGCACCAAAGGCTTACCTGAATTACGTGAAGCGATCGCAGCTTGGGCAACCAGACGATTTCAATTAAACACTGACAGTTTTACTGCCGACAAACATGTATTACCGGTAAACGGCACTCGTGAAGCTTTGTTTGCCTTTGCGCAAGCAATCATTGATCGCACCTCAACAGCTAAACCCTTAATTTTTTCGCCGAATCCGTTTTATCAAATTTATGAAGGCGCAGCATTGCTAGCAGGTGCAGAACCTTATTTTTTAAATTGCACACCAGAGAATAATTTCATTCCCGATTTTTCTGCCATATCAGCAGACGTATGGCAACGCTGCCAATTATTATTTATTTGTTCGCCTGGAAATCCTACCGGTGCGGTCATGAGCATGGCGCAATTAAAAGAGATTATCGCTCTTGCCGACCAGTATGATTTTGTTATTGCATCCGACGAGTGCTATTCAGAACTTTATTTTGATGAAGCAGAGCCACCTGCAGGTTTACTGCAAGCCTGTGCAGAATTAGGTCGCAATGACTTTGCGCGATGCGTAGTATTTCACAGCTTGTCAAAGCGCTCAAACTTACCTGGATTGCGTTCAGGCTTCGTCGGCGGCGATGCAAAAATTCTCGAAAAGTTTTTACTCTATCGCACTTATCATGGTTGTGCTATGCCAGTGCCAACACAATTAGCGAGTGTCGCAGCTTGGCAAGATGAAACACATGTAGTTGAAAATCGCGAAGCTTACCGCCAAAAATTTGAAGCAGTCTTAAATATACTTAACGATGTGTTGCCCGTAGAAAAACCTGATGCAGGTTTTTACTTGTGGCCAAAAACACCCATTAAGGGCGAACTTTTCGCACAACAATTATATGCTGCGCAAAAGGTGACTGTATTACCTGGAAGTTATTTAGCACGGGAATCTAACCAGACGAATCCTGGTGAAGACTACGTACGCTTAGCCCTGGTTGCCCCGCTTGCTGAATGTATTGAAGCTGCTAAGCGTATTAAAGTATTTGTACAATCTTTATGAACATTGAAAAAAACTTAAACAAAGCGGATCGTGTAGAATTTATTTTGCAAAAATTGCAAAGCCTCTACCCTAATCCGCCAATACCGTTACAACATAAAGATTCTTACAGCTTGTTAATTGCCGTATTATTATCGGCGCAATGTACCGATGAGCGAGTTAATCAAATAACGCCAGCACTGTGGGAACTCGCTGACAATCCTTATGACATGGCAAATGTTCCAGTAGAAAAAATTCAAGCTGTGATTCGCCCGTGTGGATTATCGCCACAAAAATCCAAAGCAATTTCGATATTATCGCAAATTCTAGTGGACGAACACGGTGGCCAGGTACCACAAGATTGGGCAGCGTTAGAGCGCTTGCCGGGCGTTGGCCATAAAACCGCAAGTGTCGTTATGAGCCAGGCATTCAATGTGCCCGCGTTTGCAGTAGATACGCACATTCATCGCCTTGCGCAACGCTGGGGTTTAACCAATGGCAAAAATGTGGTGCAAACAGAAAAAGATTTGAAGCGACTATTTCCGATGGAACGGTGGAATGCATTGCACTTACAAATTATTTATTATGGCCGCGAGTTTTGCTCCGCGCGCAGTTGCAATGGTACGGTTTGCGAAATCTGTAAAACGTGTTACCCGAAGCGAAAAAAATTGAAAACTATTTTTAAAGCCTAGTTTTTGAATCGTAGTTTTTAAATCTTAGCTTTTAAATCGTAGTTTTTACATCGCACTCCTTAAGGCATAAGAACATGATTACTTTATATGGCATAAAAAACTGCGACACAGTAAAAAAAGCACGGGAATGGTTAACAAAAAATAACGTCACTTATCATTTTCACGATTTTCGTACCGACGGTTTAAGCGAAGATAAGGTTAACAATTGGATTGCGGAAATTGGCATTGAAACCCTGGTCAATAAACGCAGTACAACCTGGAAAGAACTAGATGAAATCACAAAAACCCATTTCAATGAGAAAAATGCGGTTGAGCTTATTATAGATAATCCAACACTGATTAAGCGCCCTCTACTTGATACTGGCACAAAAAAATATATTGGCTTTAAAGACGCAGATTACATAAAAATATTTAATTAAACACACGGTCAGCCTTGCATACTATGGGTGACGCTTCAAAATAAATTACTTGAAACAAATTAATTAGGAAACATTATGACCAATCTTTACAGCCTCGGTTTAGGAATAGGTACACAAAATTCAAAAGGTGAATGGCTTGAAGCTTTTTATGCAGCGCCTTTATTAAATCCACCTTTAACCACCACAAACGCTATTATAAAAATTGTTGGCTACCGCGAAGGCAACCAGGCAATTGCAATTACCAATGCACAAGCCGGCGAAATCGCACAAGCATTAGAGGCCGCTGGTGATTCAGTACAAGCAGCACTTGCTAAAAAACTTACAAATAGTAAACGCCCTTTAGTAGCCACCTTACTCGCTACAGATTCAGCGCCCACGTCGGTACCTGAAGGTTACTTAAAATTACAATTGTTGTCACACCGCTTGGTGAAACCACACAACACAGTGCTAGCAGGAATTTTTGGTGTGCTACCAAATGTGGCTTGGACCAGTCAAGGCGCTATTGACGTCAATGAATTACCAGCGCGGCAATTAAGCGCTCGTTTAAATAATGAAGAATTAGAAGTATCCTGTGTAGATAAATTCCCCAAAATGACTAATTATGTCGTGCCCAAAGGCGTACGTATTGCACACACGGCGCGCGTGCGTTTAGGCGCTTATATTGGCGAAGGCACAACGATTATGCATGAAGGCTTTGTAAACTTTAATGCAGGCACCGAGGGCCCGGCAATGATTGAAGGCCGAATTTCTGGTGGTGTATTTGTGGGTGCAGGCTCCGATCTCGGTGGCGGCAGCTCTACTATGGGAACTCTATCGGGTGGCGGTAATATTGTTATTTCCATTGGTAAAGAATCGCTGATTGGTGCGAATGCCGGCACTGGTATTCCACTTGGTGATCGTTGCAAAATTGAATCGGGGTTATATATTACTGCCGGAACAAAAGTCGTTATGCTGGATGACCAAGGCGCAGAAATCAAAACCTTAAAAGCGCGCGAATTGGCAGGCATTTCAGACTTGGTATTTCGTCGTAATTCAATCAGCGGTCGCGTAGAAGTTGTTACCAATAAAAGTGCATTGCAATTAAATACTGCTCTGCACAAAAATTAACTATCCATTTATTTGCATCACCCAATAAATGGCCAAAATTAACTCAGCGAGATATTAACTATGGGCGCTCAATGGAAAGCGAAAGGTCGCGAAGCGGCAGCCAGTGCTAAAGGTAAAATGTTTACCAAACTCACAAAAGAAATCATGATTGCAGCACGCAGCGGCGCAGACCCATCCTTAAACCCACGCTTACGCTTAGCCATAGTGCAAGCAAAAAAAGCATCCATGACGCGCGAAACCCTTGAACGAGCCATAAAAAAAGGCGCGGGTTTAACGAATGAAGTGGTGAATTATGAAAAATTAACCTACGAAGGTTATGCACCGCATCAAGTTCCGGTTATCGTGGAATGTTTAACCGACAATGTGAACCGCACCATCTCCAATATTCGCGGATTATTTCGCAAAGGCCAATTGGGTACTTCAGGCTCAGTGTCTTGGGACTTCGAACATGTTGGTATGATTGAAGCATCCGCTGCAACAAAAGATGCAGATCCGGAAATGGCCGCTATCGAAGCCGGTGCGCAAGATTTTGAAGCGGGCGACGAAGGTACAACGATATTTATTACTGACATGGCCGATGTAGATTTAGTTTGCAAAGCATTACCCGATTTCGGTTTCACGGTGGAATCGGCAAAACTCGGCTATCGCCCAAAAAATCCCGTAACCTTAACCGGTGAAGCATTGGAAGAAGTCGAAAACTTTTTGGCCGCCTTTGATGAGGACGATGATGTACATGAACTCTATGTAGGTTTGGCAAGCGAATAAATTAATCACAACTATTAATCAAGACTAAGGAACAAGTTATGTCATCACCACATTCAACATTTATTGGTTACATTACTTGGATTTTTGGTTTCATGGGGGCACACCGGTTTTATTTTGGTAAACCGCTCACCGGAACACTATGGTTTTTTACCCTTGGTTTATTAGGCATTGGCTGGATCATTGATTTGTTTTTAATTCCCGGTATGGCGCGTGAAGCAGATACACGTTTTCGCACCGGGGAATTAGATTATTCCATAGGATGGATATTATTAGTTTTTTTAGGTTTATTTGGTGTGCACCGAATGTATATGGGTAAATGGTTGACCGGTATTTTGTATATATTTACTTTAGGTCTTTTTGGTATCGGTTGGCTGTATGACTTGTGGACATTAAATTCACAAATTGACGCAATTAATAGTAAAAATAAGAGCTCATAATCTTGTAACGTAAAATTATATAAACTTCCGCTACAAATAAATTTTTATTCTAAATCTCAAACTTGAATTCTAACTAACTAACCACATTTTATTTATGTGGTTAGAGTCTCTCGCAGATCAATCACATTCATTCAATGTTTTTATTTTTATCGCTTCTTAGGAGGATATTTTTATGAACACAATTGATCTTTCCCCATTATATCGCAGTACCGTTGGTTTTGATCGTTTGGGGGCTCTGTTAGATTCAGCGTTACGTGCAGATCAAGGGTCCGGCTTTCCACCCTACAATATCGAAGTCACTGGCGAAAATCGGTATGCAATCACATTAGCGGTTGCGGGCTTTGACCAGAAAGATCTCGATATTCAGGTTGAAGGTGGCCTGCTCACAGTACGCGGAAAAAAAGGTAATGGCGACACAGAAGAGCGTAAGTATCTTCATCAAGGTATTGCCACTCGCACATTCGAGCGCAAGTTTAGCTTGGCCGATCATGTAGAGGTAGCAGGTGCACAACTCATAAACGGTTTGCTTACTGTAAATCTACTGCGAGAAATTCCTGAAACGATGAAACCAAAATCCATTACGATTAATGGATCTGGAAATGTCATTCAACACAATGTTGCTAATGACAAAGCGGCGTAAGCCCATGGCGGGAGCGTAACTGCTCCCGCTAACTTAATTTATTTACTTAGTTCGCTGCTGTTAATATTTTTTTAATTATTTTTATTTATTATTGTTCTCACTTTTATTAAGGAGAATTTTATGAATCTGCAAAAATTAAATCCCTGGCGTTGGGTTAAACTAGCACGCTTTTCCAATATACCTACTAAACGCGGTGAAACTGCTAGGCATACCATAACGCCAAATAGCCACCCGATTACGCAATTAAAAAGTGAAATTAGCCAATTGTATCAAGATACTTTTCATAACTTTGGCTTTCCATCAACATATTGAAGCCACTCTAATAGTTAGTGACGCACATGGCTTCCCAAAACTTTCACTTTGTTTACTTCTCTACTCATCTTTACAGTGAGAGAGCTTTTATTGTTTAACCACTCTCGCCAAACCTGTAGAATCGCCAACATATTTTTTAACCGATTGGATCGATTCATGACAGCATCACTCTCCCCTACATTACAACTCGCCTGTGACCTAATCTGCTGCCGTTCAGTTACGCCCGAAGATGATGGCTGCCAGGCAATGATGATTAAGCGCCTTGAAGCCATTGGCTTTAAAACAACATATTTACGTTTTGGTGAGGTAGATAATTTTTGGGCCATTCGTAATGGTGCAGACGGAGATAGCGGGAAAATTCTCGCATTTGCAGGGCACACCGACGTAGTGCCTACGGGCCCTGAAGCCAATTGGAATAACGGACCCTTTGCGCCAAAAATTATCGATGGGATGTTACACGGCCGCGGTGCAGCAGACATGAAAGGCTCACTTGCGTGCATGATTGTCGCCTGCGAAAATTTTGTGGCAAAAAATCCAGACCACAAAAATCGTATTGCATTTTTAATTACGAGCGATGAAGAAGGCCCTTCCATTAATGGCACAGTAAAAGTGGTGGAATGGCTAGAAGCACACAAAACAAAAATAACATGGTGTATTGTCGGCGAGCCCTCAAGCACCAATGTGGTGGGAGATGTTATTAAAAATGGTCGCCGCGGTTCACTCGGGGCTATTTTGAAAGTAAAAGGAATTCAGGGCCACGTCGCTTACCCACATTTGGCCGACAACCCTATCCACACCTTTGCGCCCGCTCTCGCAGAACTTACGAGCGAACATTGGGACAATGGAAATGAGTTTTTCCCCGCTACCAGTTTTCAAGTCTCTAACATTAATGGCGGTACCGGTGCAACCAATGTTATTCCTGGTGAATTAGAAATCGTTTTTAACTTTCGTTTCTCTACAGAATTAACCGAACATATTTTGCGCGAGCGCACTGAAGCAATTTTAAATAAGCATCATCTTAACTATGACCTTAAATGGATTCTAAGCGGCCAACCGTTTTTAACACCACACGGTGATTTGGTAAATGCCGTTGTCGCCGCTATTAAATCTGAAACAGGATTAGACGCAGAGCTTTCAACATCGGGAGGTACATCAGACGGACGTTTCATAGCGCCGACCGGCGCACAGGTAATCGAAGTTGGCCCCATTAACGCAACCATTCATAAAGTAAATGAATGCATTAGTGCAGAGGATTTAAATAAGCTAACACGAATTTACGAAAAAACATTAGAGAAATTATTATAAAAATAATAATATTACTGCTCACCAAGGCAAAAATATTCATTTGTTTTTACAGGAGGCTCTATGCCAAAGAAACAAGAAAGACGTAACGGCCATGCATTTCACCCAATTATGAAAAAAGGTGGCGTGCATGAAAAGTCTGAAAAAGCGAAGCGTGCTACTGCAAAACTACAGACGAATAAAAAAGGGAAGGAGTGGCAAGATCCTCCCTCCCTTTTTTCTTTTTTAGCAGCTTAGTATTTTCTAATAATTATTTATCGCCAAAGCTCTCGACAAAAAATTAGCTTGTGTAATTAATCAAAATTTACTTCTTCTCTATTACCACCAACCCATCAATCGCCACTGGTTTATTCGCGTCACCTTGCACTAACACATTAATTTGGCGCTCATTTAAACCCGCAGGCAAGGAAACTATTAATCGGCCCGGGCTTCGAGATGTTTTTTTGCCAAGCAGCTTACCATCCAACCATACTTCAGCTTTGCCAGTAATTCGGTGGAAGTGAATACGCGCGGAACCATCGCTCAAATCTTTACGCGGCGTAAAGGTTGTGCGATACAAATGCCAGTGACTATCTTTACCCGTGCGGCGTTTGGTAGCGTCAGCTTTGGGGGCCTCCGCCAACATGGGTATCTGTCCCCAGCCCCACGTATTATTCATGTCACTGTCAGCCACAATTTGATTTGGGTCAGGACGATTAGCGCTAACAGGTGCAATTCGCCACTGGTTAAGGAAGCTCAACGGTTCCGCTTGCGCCACGTTTTTTTGTGGTGGAGCAGCTTTGATAGGAATGACTAGGTTCGCGGCAATTAACCCGGGAGAGGTAGCTCGTATTTTCAAATCACTCTTGCCTGCTCCTCTTTTACCCGCATAGCTACTTTGTACTATAAGTTGTGCAAGACCGTTGAATAACCGGCGGGTTTTACCTTTTTCATCTTCGTGGGAATTGGGATTGCCATTGCCGTGGCCTATGGATTGACCAGCACCACTAATATCAAAGGTAACTTCTGCGTCTGCGATAGGTACCGAGCGGCCTTTGGCATCAATGGCGCGCACGGTAATAGGCATAGCATCGCGGCCGTCACCCAACAAATTGCCGCGATCGGGTACAAGCTCCAACGCTACTGCCTCACCCGTGGTTTCCACATTTGCGCGGGCGACTTCTTTATCGCCGTTGATACCCACGGCTTCCAACCGACCGGCCTCAAAGGGCACTGTAAAATAATTCATGCGATAGCTATCGACAGCTTGCTCACCCAAGTCACGGCCATTTAAACGCAGCTTTACTCGCTCTACGTTGGCCATCACCATCACCTTAATATCTTCGCCTTCTTTGCCTGACCAATTCCAATGGGGTGCCAGATAAACTAACGGGCGATTTTTTATCCATTGCACACGGTGTATGTAGTAAGCCGTTTTTGCGAAACCGTTGAGATCCATAATGCCAAATACAGAACTAACCGACGGCCATTCATTGGGTGTTGGCTCGCCACGGTAGTCAAAGCCGGTCCAAACAAAGCCACCTGCGACATAATCTCGAGTATCTATGGTTTGCCAACCATCGCGATGGCTACTGCCCCAGGGAGCAAAATCTTCATCATAACTGGCGATAAGGTTTTTGCTTTTGTCGGTGGTGAATTCACCGCGAGTCATAAAAGCGGAAGTATCTTCTGAGCTGGTAAAGGGCTTGGTGGGGTTGGCAGCATGAAAGCGGTCATAGCTGCCGACTTGATAATTAAAGCCCACCACGTCAACAGCTCAGAAGATACTTCCGCTTTTATGACTCGCGGTGAATTCACCACCGACAAAAGCAAAAACCTTATCGCCAGTTAT
>JANPKH010000335.1:0-3662 GCA_031425935.1 Gammaproteobacteria bacterium
GAAATATCCAATGTCATGAAGATTTCGCAGATAAGTCCTGTATTCCGTTATTCAAAACTTGAAAATGACTTTGTGGGCGAGGCGCGGTTTCCATCGCCGAGCGTATGGTGGGATTGGCAAAAATATGATGTGGGTTTTAACACAGATTTTGGTGAAAATATTCGATTAACGCTGGAATACAATATTAATAAATTCATACGAAATCAGCGCACCGAAGAAAATAATGAATTTTTGCTTACGCTGCGCTGGCGTTATGATTAGTAGTTTAGAATCACTAAATTGCATATAGGTCCTCAAGTAGTTCACCGACCGATTGATAACGATCTGCTGGATTTTTTTCAATAGCTTTACTAATAACTGCACCCAAATAATCTGGCATATCCTTGACTAATTTTTTGAGTGCAGTTGGAACCACTTTAAGATGCATTTTTTCTAAATCTTCAAATGTTCTAACCTCGTCGAATGGTGGCTTTCCATTAAAAATTGCATAAAGAATGAGTCCGAGAGCATAGATATCTGTTCTCTGATCTAATTGGCCTCTAGTAAATTGTTCAGGGGCCATATATTTAGGTGTTCCTGCAATAACATTAGCCATTCCACCACTTTCAGAACCTTTTATAGTATTCATATTCATTGCTAAACCAAAATCCATGATTTTAATAATGCCATGTTTGTTAATCATCATATTCGACGGCTTTAAATCCCGATGGATAATCCCTTGGTCATGCGCAGCTTTTATAGCAGCACAAATTTGTCGCGCCATCGCTAACCCGTTACTAATACTCATAGCACCTGTTTTATCAAGTAATTGTGCCACATCAAAGCCATGCACATATTCCATGGTAATTAAGTAACGCCCATTCCAAACGCCAAAATCATAAGTGCGAACGATGTTGCGATGAGTGATTCGGCGCGCTAAACGAATTTCTTCTTTAAAAAATTCTGAGTTTCCCTGCGTAAAAATATTGTCATGCAAAATTTTTAACGCTAGCAATTCGCCCAATTCTCGATCGTTAGCTAGATAGACATTTGACATTGCACCTGCACCTAAGTGCTTTATCACATCATAACGTTCATTAACTAACATGCCTTCTTGTAAAAATACTGGGTTAGTATTTTTGGCATTTTTGGAGGCGGGGGATTTAGTGTTTTCGATTAGTACATCTTGAATTTGTGTGTCTTGAATGACTTGCGAATCATAAATGGCAGAGTCATTGTTTGCAAAAGTTTGTTCTTCCTTTGTAGTATTTCTCAATGCAGTACTTTCCATTGTCGTATTATCTATCTCGTTTTGAATGCTCGCGGGTAAGTCTACACCTATCAGATCAATATCGTCAGATAAGTGTGCAAGATAGTTTTCTAATTCTGCTTTTTCTTTTAATGTTTTTCCCATTTTAATAATTGCATCCTGCAGCAAATCGACTTCATCATGAATATCAATTCGTAAGTCGGTATCAGGGAATTGTCCATCTTGTATTTTTTTTGCAACCCTGACTAACTTAACAATAGGTCTCGTAATTCGCGTTGCAATTATCCACGCAATGAGTGACGCCCCTAGCAAGCATAAAAAACCAATGACGTAAACTTGTTGCTGAACTTTTATAAAAGGCATCATGAGTTCGGTACGCGACGTTAAGGCCATGATAAAACCGAGGTTTTCTCCATCAAAATTTGCCAAGGGCATAGCTATAGCAAAAAAATCATCTTCATTTAACGTCATACTAAAACGCAATTGCGTTTCTTTGGTGTCATAAATATTGCTCCATGATTCAGAATGTTGAGCAAAATAATTTGTTAACCAATCATTCAGTTTATCATTGGTGTTGTATGAACTCTTCACCCCTGTGATATTGCGATTCGCATCGCGAACAAAGGCGAAAAATCCGATATCGCTTGCGGTGAGCGTATTAATTTCTCGCGCAATTTCGGGTGATAATTCATAGGCAAGCGCCAGTGTGCCGCGAACAACATCGGAAGCGACATTATCCAATACCGGTACCACAACAACTTGTAACAACTTGTCTTGGCTAACAATAATCCCTTGTGTTGTCTTACCTTTGAGTGCGTTATCAAACAATGCACTTTTCCCTAGAAGAGATTGGCCTATAGCATCTGGCCTATCTGAGCGAGCTAAAACCACTCCGTTTTTATCGGTAAAGAATAAAACATCAAAAGCCAGAGCCTTTTTAAATTCCAGACTTAAGTCTTGCAAGGTCGCTGAATCGACATCAAAGACGAGGGGCAAAACTCTACCGTCTCTTGCCAGACTACTGGCAGTTTCCTGGATAGTGTCGAACCGACTCAGTAAGTTGGTGCGCAGTATTTGGCTGGATTGATTTAATGTTCTATCTATTGCTGTGGTTGCAGCACGATTTGCTTCAACACCAATACGCCATGAAGTAAAGAAAATCAAAACACTAAAACCAATCAGTACTAAAAAAAATAATTTCGAGCGAATGCCAAATGAGAAATTTTCATTATTTTTTTTCATCAATAGAACTCATCTTCAAATAAAGCAGATTTAACTTTATAGGCTTCGCCATATTTATTCTTATGCGGAGTTGGTACATAAGATTCGGTGTTTATCACAATATCCTTTTTAGTACGCAGCCCTTGAAGGTTAACCACTTGTTTTGTTTCGCCACGTATATGCCATGCGGTTAATTGATATTCGCCAGGAGGTAAATTATTGATTTCAAAAAATCCATTTTTATCGGTGATGTGAGAATAATTATGCTGGCTTACAGAAATGAAAAGTGCCATTTCCGGGTGAATATTACAATAAACTTTCACAATACCCGGAAATTTAAAAGCAACCTTATTTGTCTTGCCTTCGCCATAAGTGCCTAAGTCAAAGCGATTTTCACCTGATGTTGAAAAAACGTTGTGTTTAATTTTGTCGTTATTAGCAAAGTTGACTTGATCATTTTGCTTTATTGTTATTAATTTTGGTGCATAAATTTTATCTTTCATCTGGACGCTGTGTTGACGCTCTTTCTGGTCTGCCACAACCTCATTCATAGTATTTGTTGGTTCAAGGTTTACAATAACCCCTTCAGGAGAAATTATTTCGCCATTGTTCCCTGTCACTTTGATCACGCCTGAAATTCCAGCGGAAGTTTTTAAGGGGAGAGTCAAAGCGCTAACGGCAACGACTGATTGATTTGCTGCGCTTGAAACACTTGAAAAAGAAGATTGCTTATTTAGCGTGGTATTAACTGAAGGTGTCGAACTAAATGCTTTTGTATTCTGGCTCGATATTTTTGTAGGCTGATAGTTTGAGGCCAAAGAATGCGATAAAACCTGTTTTGAAGATGTAGCGCCTGCTAGGCTCGAAGACTGCTGAGAGTTATCATTATTTATTGTAGTTTTATTGTTTTTTTTGGGTTCGGTTCCACACGCTGTCAGTAGGAGGAGAACTACGAAGTGGATTTTAAAATCGATAACGAGATGATGATATTTTTTATTCATAGGAAACTTACCTGTTTTACACTCTCTATATATTTTAAATAATGCGCCTTCACAAGGTTGAGAAACTTTCAGAAACAATTGTGAATTGTGGTGGCCGGTAAACCGGTCGCGCATTTAAGCTTAGTTGATACTGCTGATATGGTTGATTCGGATCGTACCATTTTAGAGATTAGCTCTTGAGTAGAGCTAGC
>JANPKH010000336.1:0-1723 GCA_031425935.1 Gammaproteobacteria bacterium
CAAGCCTGTATATCCTGTCGCATTCCTGTAGCACTTTTTACGCCCGATCGCGGGCAACGCCGCTGCTGGTATAAAAATCAAGATATTCACATTCAACCTGTTAATGCTATTGATACCCCCGAGCATTACAATCTCTATGCGCTATATATTGAGAACCGCCATTCAGAAGGCGATATGTACCCACCGACCAAGGAACAATATCAATCATTTTTGACTAGCGAATGGGGTGCTACTGAGTTTTGGGAGTTTCGTTTAGAGGGGCGATTGGTTGGCGTATCAGTGTGCGACCACTTCAATGATGCACTATCTGCCGTTTATACTTTTTTTGACCCAGAGTTTAATGAACGCGGGCTAGGGAAGTTTGCTGTTTTGGCACAAATCGATAAAGCCAAACAATTAGGTTTAAGTTATGTGTATTTAGGTTATTGGATTAAGCAGTGCGAGAAAATGAATTACAAAACACAGTATAGGCCATTGGAATTATTGATAAATCGGCACTGGATACGCCTAAATTAACGAAAAAAGACATTGATTACTGCTTTTCTCTTGGCGTCACTAGCTATTTCAGGCACAATTCGCGCCTATTAAAACTCAATGATCTATTTGTATATTTCACATTTTTATTGATCCCTTTTTTTATTAGAAACACCGAGGAAAATGCCGCATGGCAAAAGAAGACAACATAGAGTTTGAGGGTGAAGTCGTTGACACCCTACCAAATACCACGTTTCGCGTGAAGCTGGAAAATGGACATGTAGTGATTGCTCACATTTCCGGAAAGATGCGTAAAAACTATATCCGCATTTTGACGGGCGACAAAGTTAAGGTTGAAATGACACCTTATGATTTGAGTAAAGGCCGTATTACCTATCGCGCCCGCTAATCTGCAATAAGTTATCGCCCATAAAAAAAGCCGCTGAATGCGGCTTTTTGTTTTTCTAACACGACACATTAATTTTTAAGGGCGCAGAAAGGAGCGACCTTATATCCAACAATCAAGCAGGTTGCTGAGCCGACTGCTTCGCCTTTATTTCAATTTCCAGCACATCGTTGATAGGATCAAGATCCACCTCAACGACACCACCACCATGAGAAAGAGCACCAAACAAAATTTCTTCAGCAAGCGGCTTTTTAAGCTTTTCTTGAATTAAACGCGCCATTGGCCGGGCGCCCATTTTGACATCGTAACCATGAATAGCTAGCCATTCCCGCGCATCATCAGTGATTTCAAGCGTAACGTGCTTGCCGTCTAATTGTGTTTGTAACTCCATTAAGAATTTATCCACTACCGTTTTAATCACATCCAGAGTAAGCGCACTAAATTGCACTATCGAATCCAAACGGTTGCGGAACTCCGGCGTAAACATTTTCTTGATAGCCTCCATACCATCAGTAGTGTGATCTTGATGAGTAAAGCCAATGGAAGCTCGACTCATGACATCCGCACCCGCATTAGTCGTCATAATTAAAATGACATGACGGAAATCTGCTTTGCGACCATTGTTGTCGGTGAGCGTACCATGATCCATCACTTGCAATAGCAAGTTAAAAACTTCGGGATGTGCTTTTTCAATTTCATCCAACAGCAAGACACAATGCGGTTGCTTGGTGATGGCATCAGTTAACAACCCGCCCTGATCAAAACCTACATATCCTGGTGGCGCACCAATTAACCTTGAAACCGTGTGCCGCTCCATATATTCAGACATATCAAAACGTATTA
>JANPKH010000337.1:0-1854 GCA_031425935.1 Gammaproteobacteria bacterium
AGAAGAAATTACTTAATGCAGGAAGAGCCCGCATAAAAAGAGGGCGCATACTACATATTAACCGCTTGCATTTCAACCACTTTCATTGAGCGCCTGGCATCAGAATTCTCATTTATTAAAGAAAGAAGATTTTGACAAATAAGAAAATTGCCCCATGTTTGCGATTATGTAGCTAAACTCAATACACGCAACTTAAAAAATAAAGCAGGTTCTTACTTGGCTATTAAACAAAACGAGCTATTTGATATCCTCAAGGTAGTAGCCGACTTCATGTTGATGGCGGTTAATGGCGATGGGGTTATCGAAACTGTTACAGCGCAGGTGCGGACGATTTTCAAGAAAAATGAAGGAGAAGTTGAAGGCTTACAACTCACCGAATTACTCCCGGAACTCACAGCCCTAGGTCAAGAAACCTTTACACGAATTCAACCTCGCGGCGGCCTTGACCTATTGATCGACGAGGATGCAGCAACTGCTCACTGCGCCTACCTGGAATATCTTGCTGCTTACGAACTACGCTACGGCCACTACGAGCTGAAAACAACCATCAATGGAGAACAACGCCAGCTTGAACTTGCGACTTATAAGCTGATACACGAAGGCACCATAATTTTTTCTGTCATTATTAGTGATGTTACACGAATCACCCAACTGAAGGTGGCTGAACGAAACGCCTTGGAGCAAGCTCGCCTTTCAGCGGCAGAAGCTAAAACCAAAAGTGAATTTTTAGCCAACATGAGCCACGAAATTCGCACCCCCATGAATGGGGTGCTGGGCATGGCAGAACTCCTCAAAGAAACACCGCTTTTACCCAATCAACTACATTATGTTCGAACCATTTATAACTCAGGCAAAGCGCTACTAGGCATCCTCAACGATATTCTTGATTATTCAAAAATTGAATCCGGCAAAATGGAGCTGGAGCAAGTTGAGTTTAATCTTGAGGATCTCATTGACGAATGCGTTTCAGTATTTACGCTTTGCTCATCTGATTGCAAAGTGCCCTTAATCTCGTTGTTGGAACCAAAAGTGCCGAAGATGGTAATTGGTGACCCCACCCGTTTACGGCAAATTATCATAAATCTGTTGAGCAACGCCTTTAAATTCACCCAAACCGGCAGCATAAAACTAGTTGCAACACTAATACAAAAATCAGACAACATTCTCACGATTCGATTTGAAATTACTGATTCAGGTATTGGTATTTCCGAAGAGCAACAACAAAAGCTGTTTCGCTCTTTTGCCCAAGCTGATGCATCCACCACGCGAAAATACGGCGGTACAGGCTTAGGGTTAGCAATTTGTAAACAATTGACAGAATTAATGGGGGGAGATATTGGAGTGCACAGTGAGCCCGGAATAGGCTCCACTTTTTGGTTTACCATTGTATTGAATCAAGCTGCCAATCAACATATAGAGCAAGTTGAGGAAGTCATTAAAGAGCTCAAAGGCAAAATTCTTTTAATTGTCGATGACAACAAAGATTTCGTTACTGTCTCCGCTACGCTGGCCACTGAATGGGGAATGATCGTACACAGTGCATATTCGGGCGCGAGTGCTCTTGAAAAAATGCAAATTTTAATACAGCAGGGTATTAGTATTGATGTAGCACTGTTAGACCTTGATCTTCCAGACACAAACGGTTTTGAGCTTTCACGCAGTATAACTTCGCTGAGCAAAGACAAACCTTTCCCTCACATATTAGTTACGTCTGCGCGCAATGTTCCCAGCAAAGCCGAGATCGCCACCGACTCCGGCGTTACCGTTTCTCTCGAAAAACCAATACCCGCGAATCACATGCGTAAATCCCTAGCGCGCGCACTTTCTGGCATTCAGGAAAGCAATAATTATCGG
>JANPKH010000338.1:0-8167 GCA_031425935.1 Gammaproteobacteria bacterium
GCAGCTTTGCGCCATCAGCTAACCAATCTCAATATCTGTTTGGAGCTAGAGCATACGGAGGCCATAAAGCGTGCCGTGGAATCCGGGCTGGGGATTAGTTGCATCTCGCGCCTTGCACTTAAAGATGCATTTCGCCGCGGCAGTTTAGTGCCACTGGAAATTGCGGGGCTCGATTTGAAACGTCAATTTAATTTTGTATTACATAAACAAAAATTTATCACTAGTGGTATCTCCACATTTCTCAACTTGTGTAGACAAGTCACCGAAGGCGCCGAACGAAGTGATCTAATTATTATGCGTCGCCCTGATGGCACACCAGTGGAGTATCGTTGAAAGCCCTCACCTATCATACCCTTTTCCTGAGTGCCACAAAATGTGGTACTTACTAGGCGAAGTGCATTTGTCCTGTTTAATGTACCTATGTCACTCTGTGTCACTCTTGCTTCATCTATACAATATGAATAACATCAACAACTTTAGGGATCTTCAGGTATCTTAATTTTTCATATTTGATACTAAATTGAATTCAATACTCGGGAAAATGTAGCTACACAATGTTAATGACTACATAAAAACAATCAATATAAGGCGACGCTTATGCTATACAAACTTTTAAAAGGTGCTCTCGTAATCACGATTCTCACGACAGCATTGAGTAGTTACGCGAAACAAGAAAGTGAATCGCCTGAGATAGATCAAATAATTAAGGCACTCACACTAAAACAAAAGATCGGTCAGCTTTCCCAGCGCAATTTTGAAAGTGTAAAAAGTATAAATGACATTCCTGCGGATCTTAAAGCGGCAATTCGTAATGGTGAAGTCAGCTCTTTACTGAATGTCAATTCGGTCGAAATCACTAACGAATTACAACGTATCGCGGTAGAGGAAAGCCCTCAACGTATTCCGTTACTTATCGCCCGCGATGTTATCCACGGCTTTAAAACAATTTTTCCAATACCTCTCGGACAAGCTGCCAGCTGGAATCCTGCGCTTGTTGAACGCGGTGCACGTATCGCTGCGATAGAAGCTTCCTCTACAGGGATTCGTTGGACTTTTGCGCCCATGCTAGACATATCGCGCGACCCACGCTGGGGAAGAATCGCCGAATCATTTGGTGAAGACCCCTATTTAACAAGCTTATTCGGCGTCGCCTCTGTTCGAGGATATCAAGGTAATACCCTTTCCGATCCGACCAGTATTGCCGCTTGCGCAAAACACTTTTTGGGTTACGGTGCAGCAGAAGGTGGACGCGATTACAACACTACTAATATTCCAGAACCACTCTTGCATGATGTTTATTTGCGCCCCTTTAAGGCGGCTTTTGACGCCGGTAGTGCAACAGTCATGGCAGCTTTTAATGATTTAAACGGCGTGCCAGCATCAACTAATTCTTATTTATTAAAAAACATTCTTCGCGATGAACTTGGCTTTAAAGGCATAGTGGTTAGCGATTGGGCATCCATTACCGAAACGGTCGTTCATGGCATGGCCGCCGACAACAAAGAAGCGGCAGCTTTAAGCGCAAACGCTGGCTTGGATATGGAAATGGTCAGCACTAGTTATGCAGATAATCTGCCCCAATTAATTGCTTCTGGCAAAGTCAGCGAACAACAAATTAATGCCATGGTGAAACGTGTTTTACTTCTTAAAAAGCAGCTTGGTCTTTTTAGTAATGCTTACACAGACCCCGCTCGGCAAAATATTATATTAAGCAAAGAACACTTGGCGGATGCAAAACAAACTGCTATCGCCTCAATGGTTTTGCTTAAAAATAATAACAACGTTTTACCCCTCACCAAGAAACAAAAAATTGTGCTTATCGGCCCAATGGCAGACGCCGCACACGATCAAATGGGTACTTGGGTATTTGATGGCAATAAAGCTAATTCCGTAACTCTACGAACAACTTTGGAAAATACTTTTGCGGACACTTCTAATTTTCATTACCAAAAAGCTTTAGCGAACACTCGCTCATCTGACACTAGAGATTTCGCTCAAACCATTAAGGCAGCAAAAAAGGCGGATGTAATTATTTTTGTGGGCGGAGAAGAAGCTGCGCTAAGCGGAGAGGCTCATAGTCGGTCTGACATTAGGCTACCCGGAGTTCAGGAAGCGCTGTTACACGAATTGAAAAAAACAGGAAAGCCCATTGTTCTAGTCATTATGGCTGGCCGACAAATAGCCTTGAATGATGTTATCGACGATCTCGATGGAATTCTCATGGCGTGGCATCCAGGAACCATGGCAGGGCCGGCAATTGCCGATATTTTAATGGGAGTTGCTTCACCTTCTGGTCGCCTTCCGGTAACTTGGCCAAAAGTAACCGGGCAAGTTCCACTCTATTACAATGCCACTAATACCGGACGACCCGGGCATACTTCTCCGTTCGTTCCGTTTGAGAAAATTGCCGACGAAGCGGCGCAAAATTCGCTGGGCAATGTAAGCCGTTATATTGATGTTGGTTTTGAACCGCAATTCCCTTTTGGCTTTGGCCTAACCTATTCAACAATTAGTTACAGCGATATCAACATCAATAAAAAAATTATTTCTCAACAAGGCGAATTAATACTCAGTGCTTTGGTGAAAAATACGGGTGATAAAGATGCCGTAGAAACGGTCCAGTTGTACACTCAAGATATTGCGGGCTCAATCACTCGTCCTATTCGCGAGTTAAAAAACTTCAAACAAATAAAACTCGCGGCGGGGGAACAAAAACAAGTTAGCTTTACCCTCACCGCGAAGGAATTGGCCTTTTACAATCAGTCGCTTAAATTTGTGACAGAGCCAGGAAAGTTTCGCGCCTGGATAGCACCGCATTCCGCAGCCGGATTGATGGCTGAGTTTGAGGTTCAATAGACCTGCTTTCGAAATTGCCCATTATTTGATTAACGTCCACCTGGATAAAATAATGGGTAATTCTCATGAAGCATATATTTTAAAATTAGTTAAAACTGTTAAAACGTCCCGCATAAATCACTCTCTGTTTTGACGTTTTTGGATCATTCGCTCACGTGCTTTCGCGCGCTCCTCCGGTGTCATATTGCGAAAGCGTTCGCGCATTTTTTCTCTTTTCTCTGGGCTCATTGAACGCCAACGTTTTCGCATTTCCTGCTTTTGATCATCCGGCAACGCTTGAAACCACTCTACGCGTTTACGCACTTCTATTTTTTCCTCTGGCGATAAATTTTTATAATTGTCATAGCGCTTACGCAACACCACTTTTTCTTCAGCCGGTAGGTTTTTCCAATGCTCAAAACGTTGCAACATTTTTTGTTGTTGTTCAGGTTTCAAATTTGAAAACTTATCTGCTTTCTTTGTTAACTGGTGACGACGTGCTTCAGGCAATTCGTCCCACTTGCCCTCAAATGCCGTCAGCACTTGCTGCTGCTGCGGATTTAATTGATCCCAGGTTAGCGCATCTGGCGGTGCCGCAAGTAAAGGTCGCACAATTAATAAAGGCAGCACTACTGCCAACGTTAATAAAACATGTTTCATAGTGTTGCCCCTTTCATCACCAGGGATGACGATTGCGCTGAAGATCTCGTATTCAATTTCATATCAGTATTATTAAGTTCAGGATTATATTTTTTCTCTGAATCGGCACTGATATTTGTTTCAGTTACATTTACCGCAGCATCATTTTTTAAATTTGATAATTGGTCATACTCTAAAGGATCAAGAACACCGCCACTGCCATCATCAAAATCGGCCATATATTCCCAGAAATCTTGTGAAAGTGCAGGAGCCTCTGCTACCGCCGAAACGCCAAAAATCAGCATGCCAATCATCCAGCCATACTTTATATATTTTGTATGTAGTTTCTGTAATGAAGAGCTACGCATCTATATCTCCCATCGCAATTAACATGTCCATATCATCCAACTCTTGCGCAGCAGGTGGTATTTCTTGTAAAACCAATTCAACATCAGCGTCGCTAAATTGCTGCGCGTTATATTGGTGCCAAAGTATTGGAACAACTACCAACGTAATCAAACTTGCTGCTATGCCAAACCGTATGAATCGAGAAGAAAAATTAGCAGAATTTACCGAATGACTTAATGCATCAGCACGAGCATTTTTTAAACGCTGTAAACTTAAGTCATCAATCTCCGCTAAACTTTTATCTAACGTATGCGCTAGAGTTTTAGCCAATTCTTCTTCGCTTTTTTGCGTAGATTTAGGTTTCATTTCTTTACCTCAAAACCATATTCAATTTCATTCGGCCTATGCAAGCGCAGTGCGCAGCACTTGTAGCGCACGAAAGTAGTGGGTTTTCACACTACCCTCACTACACTCCATAGCCTGAGCAGTTGCCTTAACATCAAAACCTTCCCACGCTCGCAACATAAATGCTTGACGCTGGCGCAGGGGTAAGTTCTCTAATGCTCTTAATACAATATTAATATCTGATGCTCGCGCTAATAACTCTGCTGGATTTTGTTCACGCTCATCCACAATCTGATTCATTTCATCTTCTACATCAGCATCTGGATCATCATTCGGTTGTTGCCAAAACCATTTCCGATTACGTGCTTGCTGGCGATGCCAATCCATCATGCAATGCTGCAAAATTCGTTGAAATAATAACGGCCATTCTGCCGCCGTGCGTGTTCGATAATGCTGCACCAACTTCAACATAGACTCTTGCACAATATCTAACGCATCCGCCGATTTACGCGTAGTTAAAAGCGCAGTGCGATAAGCCCGCTGCTCAACCTGTGCCAAAAATTGATCCAGAGTTAGCGGTTGTTGGGCAAGATCACCTGGCACTGATAATGTAACAACATCAGACATTCATGAGTTCCAATATATTTTTTCTTCATGGTTATGATAATGCATCAGTCATCCTTGATCAGATTCATTTTCCTTCCCCTTCTACTTACTATTTAGAATTTTAATAGTTATACCTACGATTGTAAGTCGATGGGGTATTCATTGAATAACTATTGCTATTACTGTGCTGTTACTTGTTACAACGTTCGAAAGGGAATTAGGTTGACATGACTTTGTATTATTGAATGCTTTTTCGAGCGATAAACTCATTTTTGACCCACCCCATCAATAAATTTCTATTTTTTTACCAAAAAACGATAAATACACCTACAAATATTCATTTTATTAAGTAGAATAGCCTCTTAATTAGCTTAAATGCAGGAAAAATATAATGAATGACACCCAGCTTAACGACCTCAACCAAGTGGATGACCTTAACGTGGTATCGCAAGAATTATTAATATCCCCCGCGCAGCTTAAAGCTGCTTTACCTTTAAGTGCCAAAGCCAGAGCGGTGGTCACCGAAGGCCGAACAATCATTCGCAACATTCTGGACCGCAAAGACCACCGAATTTTTGTGGTTGTTGGCCCCTGCTCCATTCACGATGTCGAAGCAGCAAAAGACTACGCCAAACGCTTAAAAGTGCTGGCCGACGAAGTAAGCGACACCATTTATATCGTTATGCGCGTTTACTTTGAGAAGCCACGCACAACTGTGGGCTGGAAAGGTTTGATTAACGATCCCTACTTGAACGACTCTTTTAAAATTCAGGAGGGCTTACATATTGGCCGCAAGTTATTGTTAGATTTAGCGGAAATGGGCTTAACCAGCGCAACAGAAGCCCTCGACCCTATATCACCACAATACTTACACGATCTTATTAGCTGGTCCGCCATTGGTGCGCGCACCACTGAATCACAAACTCACCGTGAAATGGCAAGCGGTTTATCCTCAGCGGTGGGTTTTAAAAATGGTACTGATGGTGGCTTAACGGTTGCTATTAATGCACTACAGTCGGTGTCCAAACCACATCGTTTTTTAGGCATTAATACGGAAGGGCAAGTTGCAATTATTCATACTCGCGGCAATGCTTACGGCCATGTTGTACTGCGTGGAGGTAATGGCAAACCTAATTATGATTCAGTTAGTGTGGCACTCTGCGAGCAAGACTTAGCGAAGGCAAAAATTACACCGAACATTATGGTGGATTGCAGCCATGCTAACTCCAATAAAAATCATGAACTCCAAGCGTTAGTCATGGAAAATGTAGCGAACCAGATTTTAGAGGGCAACAAATCTATTGTTGGTTTAATGGTTGAAAGCAATATTGGCGCTGGCAGCCAAAGTATCCCAACCAATTTGTGTGATCTAAAATACGGCGTCTCCGTAACAGACGCTTGTATTGACTGGGAGACGACAGAAAAAACCATTCGTAAAATGCGGGAGACCATTAAAGATACCTTGGCTCGCCGCTAAGGTTACAGCCGCTAATGTTATGATAGCGAAGGACTTTTTGTAATAAATAAAAAAGTGGTCATGCCACTTTTTTAACTTGCCTAAACCATCTTAATTTTTGTATGTCCTATACTGCTAGAGGCAGTATTACGGCTTAAAATAGGGCACTGCCCAGAAGTAGCCAGCAATATGGCTTACAAGGCAATAATTACGTTATAGTGAGCCTCCACGCTAGCAACAGTTAGGTTTGTTGCTCAATATTTGAGATATTTGATATGCAACGTTTGTTTTCGCGCCGCGTCCTGGTCACGCTTCTCGTCACCTCAATGTTCCTTAGCTTCAGCTCGCTAGCCCTCGACCTGAAAATCGAACCCTTAAAGCCCGTAGAAGTTCAATCCAAAACTGCCATCGAAATTGTTAATCAACTCAGTAAGCATCATTATCGCCAGCAAGAGCTGAATGACAACTTGAGCTCACGGTTTTTAGATGATTACTTGAAAACATTGGATAGCGCAAAAAACTTTTTGTTAGCAACGGATATTGCCGAATTTGAGAAATATCGCAAAACCTTTGATGACGATTTTAAAGCAGGCAACCTCGCTAATAGCTTTGCCATTTATAATCGCTTTAACGAACGTTTTATGAATCGCCTGAACGAAGTTGTAGAGCAGCTCGCGAAAAAAGATGCAGAGTTTAATTTCACGGTTGAAGAATCGATTAATACCGACCGTAAAAATGAAGCATGGCCGGCCAACAAAGAAGCAGCTGATAAGTTGTGGCAACAATATATTAAATCAAACTTATTAAATTCGATGCTATCTGGAAAATCATTAGAAGAAAGTAAAACTACTTTACGTAAACGTTACGCCAGTCAATTGCGTCGCATGAAGCAGCAAACCGCTGAAGAAGCTTTCAGCGTTATGATGAACTCGCTCAGCATGCTCTATGATCCACACACCAATTACTTATCACCCGAAAATTCGGAAAATTTTAATATTAGCATGTCACTTTCCTTGCAAGGCATCGGCGCAGTATTACAAAGTGACGAAGATTATACCAAAGTTATCAGCCTCGTCTCGGGCGGCCCTGCAGACAAACAAGGCGAACTTAAACCTAATGATAAAATTATCTCTATTGCCCAAGGCTTGAAAGGCGACTTCGACGATGTGGTAGGTTGGCGTTTAGATGAAGTAGTGAAAAAAATTCGCGGTGAGAAAGGTACGATTGTACGGCTTGAAGTTATACCGTCGAACCCAACTGCAACAGGCAATAAAGTAATTACTATCAAACGTGAAACAGTAAAGCTTGAAGATCAGGCAGCAAAAAAAGCTGTCTTTAACGTGAATAATGGCAAACAAAATTTTAAAGTGGGCGTTATTGATATACCCACATTTTATATGGATTTCGAAGCCTTTAATCGTCGCGACCCAAATTATAAAAGTACCACTCGCGATGTTTATAAATTACTGGAAGAATTACACGCGGAAAAAGTAGACGGTGTCATTATTGATTTGCGTGAAAATGGCGGCGGCTCACTTCCTGAAGCTGCGATGCTGACTAATTTATTCATTGATCCGGGCCCCGTAGTGCAAATTCGTCAAAACGATAACACTATATCGCGCGATTACCGTGCAACAAGTCCTGCTGTTTATCGCGGGCCATTACTAATAATGACCAATCGGCTCAGTGCCTCAGCATCTGAAATTTTTGCCGGTGCAATTCAAGATTACGGGCGCGGCTTAATAGTCGGCTCTACCACCTTTGGTAAAGGCTCTGTACAAACAATGATGGCCATTGAAAAAGGCGCAGGCGATTTAAAAATTACCCAATCAAAGTTTTACCGTGTGTCAGGCGATAGCACACAACATCGCGGTGTTATTCCTGACATTGAATTCCCTACTTTAATTAACGCCAAAGAAATTGGCGAGAGTAGCTATG
>JANPKH010000339.1:0-19309 GCA_031425935.1 Gammaproteobacteria bacterium
GTTGATTCAACCAACGATGCCTGTGATGATTTTACGCTAGCGTCTTTTTTCGTTTTCCCCTCGGCTAGCTCAACTGCTGATTTTGCTTTGCTCCATGTAGTAATTTCAGTTGTGCGTTCGGTGGTTGCTTTTATCTTTTCAAAACGGCTTTTCAAATCGGCATTAACCTTGCCAGCACTTAAAATTCCACTTTTATAATCTGTCGACGGTGGTACTTTTCCTGCCCAGGTTCTCAGTAACATGGTAAAAAACGTGTCACTAGGAATATTGCCAAGCAGTACATCATTTACTGAAATATTCACACCTCTATTCTGTTCGTATTTGAACACTATGTTGTCATTCTGCAACAACCGGCCTTTAAATAATCCATCAAACTTTACCATGCCGTCAGCTTGCTCTGTTAGCAGTGCGGGAGCATTGTTAATGGCCATAGCCTCAATCCACATGCGACTAAATCGACGAGTTGTCATTCCTTCTGGCACGGTAATTTTAAGCTCCATGCGCATTGATTGAGCGCCATTCGTTAGTGTTTCAAGGTTATCACTGAGTAGATTTGAATAAAGTGCGCCAATAAATTGCTCTTTGCCTAACTCGGATTGAGCAGCTAAGCCATTCAACGTCGGTTCTGCGGCTTGGGCCAATGAAAAAAATGTGATTATTAAAAAGCCAAGACAGCTAGGTAATCGATATTTAGCATACATGAAGTAGTTATTCTCATTCTTATTGTTAAATAAATTAAATTGTCGAAAATATATTCTACAGATATTGTTCCGGAAATTGGAAGCCTAATATTAAAAGCGGCAAATGTAGGATGTTTTTTTGTAAATTATTGGCTTCATTTGTATTATGACTTCCGCTCCATGTAAGTTAATCATTGGGCGCGTATAGTGCCTGGTCAAGGGTGTGTAGGCTGCTGATTTAATTCCGCTGCCACCAAGCCCCGACATTCTGGATAGCGAATGCACACCCATAACTCAGCATTCTTTGTTTTTCGTTTCACCATTGCTCCTGAGCATTTTGGGCAACCATTGGGTGGCGCGGTATTGCTAGGGGGATTGGTGCGTATCTCACTCCCAGCTGGAGTCGGTAATATTTTAGGTTGCATTAGTTTTATTTCAAAAACATTAATTTCCTGAATTATTTGCGCACGGAGTTGCTGTGTATCATATTTTAACTGTCGCAAAATGCTAAGCAGAGGCAATTTCGCTTTCATGCATATTGAAGCGAATGGCGAGTCACTTAAAGTTGAATTATCTTGTGATTGAATTTTATCGTTAAGCTCAATTGCACAGAGTGCCTGTAAAGTATTTTTTTCGCATAAAACAAAAGTAAATTGCTTACCAACAAAAGGGTTTGGTAAAGAGCTTCCATTAACTGATTTTGTTTCTAAAACATCATTTACTGCCACTTTAGCCAATATGCAATATTCATCGCCCACCGCCGACTGTATCGCATCAAACAATAATTTTTCAGCATTCGACAATAATGAATCTTTTTTTTCATAGATGACGGCAGATATTATTGGTGTTGGTGTTGGCGCTTCGCTTACAGCCGGAATTTTCCATTCTTCTGGATTGAATTTATCTTCATATTTTATTTTAAATTTTTTATCTATGCGATAAATAATATATCCAATAATAGCGATAATTAAACCAAACCAAATCATCAATCTCTCCTACATGAATATTGTGACGGCTGGATAAGCGCCAGCGCTTTTTTGTGGGTGTTTGCGGAGATAATTATCCTGAATATAATTTCGCCACTCTGCATGCCTGCACTTTACTGAAACCCATTCCTTTTGAAAAGTGACAACACTTGCACTTTGCTGACATCTCCATTAAATTGCAGCCCATGTTTAATCTTACTCGCCATTCGATACATCGCTTACGCCTGTGGCTCATCGCCGCCGCCGCGATTTTGCTTATCACCTCGGTGCTTGAAGCTGGGCATGTTCATGGTATTTTTGCTGAGGCAGATGCCCACTGCACACTTTGCCAACAATCGGTTGCACTCGACAAATTTCTTTCTAATGACATCTATGTTGTCGCACCTCTCTTACTGTCACTCTTCACGCTTACTCTGCACACCCGTATTACTAGTAGGGGTTGCATCCATTTTGCGCTTATTCGCGCCCCCCCTATAGCCCTCCACCGCTGTTAATTCATCTACCTTTTGGGTATTCGTTTTATTCGTACTAATACATTGTTAGTGCGTTTTTTTGCTGTGGAGTTTTTATGAAATATTTTCCCAAACATTACCTTGCGGTAATGATTAGTGCTGCCTGTCCTTCTTTTTTTACTAGTGATGTTATTGCCGATACGGCTTCCAATGAAAAAGCTATTGAAGAAATTGTAGTTACTACCTCGCCCTTTAGCAAAAGTGCTGAAACCGTTAATCATCCCGTCAATATTCTCGGAGGAAATGCGTTACGAAATGCAGCTGCTGCAACTCTGGGTGAAACGCTTGACGGCCAGCTTGGTGTCAGCTCAGCCAGCTTTGGCCCCGGCGTAGGTATGCCTATTATTCGCGGCCAAAGTGATAATCGTGTGAAGGTAATGCAAGACAGCGTAGGAGCAATGGATGCCTCCGCTGCGAGCCCTGATCACGCCATCACAATTGAGCCGCTGCTGGCGAGCAAAATTGAAGTATTACGTGGTCCAGCTGCGTTGCGATACGGCAGCGGCGCCATTGGTGGTGTAGTTAACGTGTTAGATAATCGCATCCCTAACACATTGCCGGAGAAAATTAGTGGCGCCGCAGAGCTGCGTAATGCAAGTGTTAATAATGAATCTGTAGGTGTTGCAAATCTCAATGCTGCATTAGGTAAATTTGCATTTCATCTTGATGGAATAAAGCGTGAAAGTAGCGACACCGAAATCCCTGGCTTTGCGCAAAAAGATACTGAAGATTTGGCCGTGACAACGAAAGACTATATTGCCAATACCAGTGCAGAAGCTACCAGCGGTACCTTGGGTGCATCCTACGTTGGCGATAAAGGCTTTGTTGGTATGAGCCTAAATAAGTTAGACAATAATTACGGTGTGCCGCCAGAGGGTGAAGATCTGGTACGTATCGATATGCACCAAACTCGCTATGATATTAAAGGCGAACTGGATGACCCCTTTGCGGGTTTTGAAAAAATCACTGCACGTCTCGGCCACAATGATTATCAGCACACTGAAATAGAAAACGGTGAAAGCGGTACTGTATTTACCAACAATGCATACGAAGGTCGCGCTGAATTAATTCATGATCCGGTAAAATTGTTAAACATGAATTGGAAAGGTGCACTCGGCATACAGGCTTCACAAAGCACATTTGCTGCAGTGGGTGAAGAAGCATTTATTCCGAAATCTGATATTGCTAATCTTGGCTTTTTTGTGCTCGAAGAAAGAACCCACGGGATTTGGACATTTGAATTAGGTGCGCGTGTTGACACACAAACTATTACACCGGAAAGCGAAAGCGCCATCAAGCACCACAATAATCTAAGCTTATCTGGGTCCACTGCCTGGCACTTTACGCATAATCAAAAATTTGTTGTTGGCATAGCTCGCTCTCAGCGCGCACCGAGTGTAGAAGAATTACTTGCTAATGGTCCGCATCCCGCTACCGGCAGTTATCTAATAGGTGATGAGAGCCTTGATGCAGAAACCAGTAATAATATTGAACTGGGTTATCACTGGCATATCGAGGATATAAAAATTTCCGCAAATATGTTTTACAACCATATCAAAGACTTTATTTATGCGGAAAATATTGACCAAGTGATTGATGAGCTTAATGGTTACCAATACACTCAAGCTGATGCTACTTTCAAAGGGTGGGAAGCAGAAATAAAAGTTCCCATGGCCCGCGCATGGAGTTTTCGTTTTTTCAGTGACAGAGTTCGCGCCACGCTGGATTCTGGTGAAGACTTGCCCCGCATCACCCCGCCTAGAGTTGGAACTTCGCTCGATTATGATTGGAATGCATGGAGTGGTAACCTCAGTATCACCCATACCGACAGACAAAATCATGCGGGCGAAAATGAAAGTGAAACAGAAAGTTATCAGCGTTTAGATGCACGAATGAGCTATAAGATAGAAAGCGGAACTACTGATTACACTGTATTTTTAAAAGCAACTAATTTATTAAATGCTGAAATTCGTAATGCGTCTTCTTATTTGCGAGATCGTGCGCCGGAAGCAGGAAGAAGTTTGCAAGCAGGGCTTAGAGTTAATTTTTAAGTAGTAGATTCGTTTCAGTGTTCCTGTACAACAGGCAGGAATACTGAAATCTCGTTTTGCACAGTATGTTATAAAGTACGTAACAATTTACTAAATGTGTATAAATTACAAAGTGCATTTCAATTTAAAAAGTTCGTAGCAGTAAATAAGTTGTTATGCAGAGCAAAAAAAACAATCCACCCGATAAATATTGCCAAAAGCGTATCGGATTTTTCCCCATGGAAATAATGCGATATTGTTGTTTATATTTTGGATTAGGTTGTTGTAACTCGTGCAAAAATTCGGAAACATCACCAAAGCGACGTTCAGGATCATAGCGTAAGCTTTTCTTAATGGCGGCATCAATCCAAAAAGGTACTAGCGGATTAATTTCATAGACTGGAATATATTCGGTATTTAAATAGGCGCGTGGGTTGCGACATTGGCTGAGTTTGCCTTTGAAGGGTTGTTCACCGGTGAGCATTTCAAAAACAACAACAGCAAGTGAAAAAATATCAGATTGTTCGGAGCATCTGCCCTGAAGCACATGTTCAGGTGCTGAATATTCAGCGGTGCCTAAAAGATTATCACGCTGAATAGGCGTTGCAATTTCGGCTACACCTTTAACCAAGCATGAGCCAAAATCAATTAACCTAATTTCACCATTGCGATCGAGCATAATATTTGCCGGGCGAATATCCTGATGCAGGGTTTCCCGACGATGAAATGCTCGCAGGCCTTTCACTATTTGCGCCACCATATAAATAACGGTTTGTACCGGTGGGTTCGGGTTCTCCCTAATCCATTGCGTGAGTGTAATCCCTTCAATATAAGCCATCAGATAATACAAGCAGGTTTTAGGTCTATTGAGTGTGATGATTTTAACCACATGATGATTATGAATGCGGCTGCCAATCCAGCTTTCCATAATAAAGCGCTCAATATAAGCAGGGTCATCTTCATGGTTAACCGAGGGCGTTTTCATGCAATAGCGCTCACCGGTTTCTATGTCTGTTACTAAATATACTTGGCTGCGGCTATTTGCATGCAACTCCTTTTCAATGCGGTACCCATCAATTATTTTTCCGACATCCAGCGGCGGAGGAAATGGTAGCGCCGTTAATTTTTGTGTGGCATCTTCTATATTTTGTTCAGGTAACCCATTAACACGAATAATTTGACAGCTGATATTATCGTCACTGTGGTTGGACAATGCCAGGTTAGCTAACTGCTTGCAGCTTTCATCATAATTATCACCACCAATTACCAAGTCGCGCGCAGTTAACAAGTCGCCCTCAATTAACAAATCGTCCTCATTAGAAAGCCCGCACACAGCAGAAAGTACTTCAACAATATCGGCATCACTGACAAATTCGTGTAGGCCATCGGTCGACAGAAAAAACACATCGCCCACTTCAAGATCAATCGTGCGGCAATCCACATCAAGCGATACATCCAGACCCATGGCGCGCACAAGATAAGATTCTTTTTCGCTGATAATGGTGCGATGATCGCGGGTAAGTTGTTCTAACTCTCTCCCACGTAAACGATAAATGCGTGAATCACCTACATGAAAAATATGCGCGCTGTGCGATTTAAAAATGACACAGCTAAAAGTACTTACATAACCCTTTTGTGCCTCCCGAAAACTGCGGCCACGCGAGTATAGCCAGCGGTTAAGTGCAATCAGAACTTGAGATGTAGATTTTTTAACGGACCAAGTCTCTGGTGTTGAAAAATAATCAACCAGAAAATTGTGCACGCAAGTCTCGCTTGCTTCTTTGCCTGCCTCGGCAGCGCTAACCCCATCAGCAATAATTGCGGCCGCACCCTTTGTGCTGAGTAATACTCCTTCAGGAATGCGAATGCCAATAGCATCTTCATTGTCAGCTTTAATGCCAGCGCCTGAATATTGCCCTACCGAAAAAGATAAATTCCCTTGCAAGTGCCATGGGTTCATAACGCGTTTGCCATTATTATTTTACGAACTGTGTAGTGAGCTTCAATTTAGTGAACTTCAATCATTTGAACTGTGCCATCGGGTAAAACTTCAAACATTTTATTTTGTGGCTCATCCAATAACATTGCTGCTATCGCTGTAATAAAAATACTGATGGCAATACTAATAAAAAATACCGGTGTGCTCACAAATGAAAATACTGTCAGAAAAACCACAGCGCCAATATTTCCGTATGCACCTACAATGCCGGCTATTTGGCCGGTAAGACTGCGACGAATAAGTGGTACTACAGCAAATACACAGCCTGCAGCAGATCCTAGAAAAAATGATGAACACACCATGGCTAATACCGCGAGTTGAATCGGCCAGCCCGCGTTAATTTGGGATAGCACAAAAAACCCCAGCGATGCGCAAAGCAATAAAATAATAAGTGATTTTTTACGGCCGAATTTATCGCTGATCCAACCACCAGAAGGGCAAGACACAAGATCAGTTGCTGCAAAACACGCACCTAAAATGCCAGCTAATGCTATTGGAAGTGCAAATGTATTTTTAAAAAATAATGGCAACATAGAGACTACAGCCAATTCCGCACCAAAAGTGACGGCATAAGCCAAGCTTAGAATAGTGACTTGTTTAAATTTATAACGATGAATTTGTTCAACGGGTTTTTGGAAAATGTCGGCGTTCACTTGATAGATTTTTTTACTTTGAAATATAAATATAGCCACTAACACAATGTTAATTCCGATTAACGCGTTTTGGCTAATTAAGCCTAACAGTGCCACTTTCCATGTGAGTAATGAGAGTGCAGCATACATAGGAATATTAACTAACAAATATTGCACAAAATCGCTTTTGGAAGTGATTGCTAAGCCACCCGATTTATTAGGTTTAAAATATGTTGAGCCGGCGGGAGTGTCGCGCACTGAAAAATAATAAATTCCAGCATATGCAATCGCTATAACCCCAGTGCTCCCGCATGCATATCGCCAGCCATCGTCACCACCAAAAATTAATGCCAATGTAGGTAAGCTAATGGCAGCGGCAGCAGAGCCTATATTACCCATGCCTTTATAAATGCCTTCGGCCAAACCCAATTGTCGAGCAGGAAACCATTCGCTGATCATGCGAATCCCAATAACAAAGCCAGCACCGGCAAAGCCTAATAAAAAACGCGCGAGCGCCAGCAT
Source organism: Gammaproteobacteria bacterium (assembly GCA_031425935.1). Lineage (GTDB taxonomy): Bacteria > Pseudomonadota > Gammaproteobacteria > Pseudomonadales > Cellvibrionaceae > Cellvibrio. The sequence continues at coordinate 7,362 of JANPKH010000339.1, forward strand.
TTCGAAATTAGTTGCTAGAGAAAAGAAAAAACACAGGACACCGGTAATCACCAGTAATAACGAATAAATATTACGTGGGCCAAATACATCTACCAACATGCCAATCACAATCCGGGCAGGAATGGTTAGCGCCACATTCAAGATCAACAATGTTTTTATTTGTTGATCTGTTAGCCCCATGGAACTTTGGATGGCGAGTAATAAGGGTGCATGATTGAACCACACCACGAAGGTTACAAAAAAGGCCATCCAGGTTAAATGCAAAATTTTTATCTTACCGACAAACGAAAAAAAATGTAGCTCTGCACCCGTTTTACTCATTACCTACTCCACAAAGGCATTTATGGATGCACTAGCAGCAATAATTAAGCCATAAATAGGAAATGTCATTGTCTACGCTAATTAAATATGCACCAGATTAAAACTTCTACAAAAAAAAGTGAAAAATGCCCCTATATGGCTCTTTCTGCACCATTATAAAATCCACAATAGGGCATGTTACGCCTCTAGTAATGCGCCGTTGAAGGTCGGAGACTTTGAAATCCAGTATGTGAAATTTTCATTTCAACAGTTCCGGTAACTTCCTTGCTCCAAAAAGAATCATCTTTCTAGCCACTTAATACAGATATTTTGTATTTACATTTCAGTGCTAGCTTCTTGCCAAAACTTCACCTTAAATGCTCCAAAAACAATCATATAAAAATAATTAGCATTTATTTAGCGCAGCATTTTTACAAATGCCGCACCGATAAACATCAAAACGCTAAAAATAGTGACTTAATTCGCACCATGTGCGAATTGGCACAACCGTTGCAAAATCCTCCCTGTTGATATTTCCTTTTAAATATTTTTCTCCAGTTGAGTGACATCCTAAATGAGCACATCAAAACTTAATCTGTTAGATTTTAAAAATAAATCTGTCTCAACCTTGCATCTCACTTGGTTTGCTTTTTTCATGACATTTGTGATGTGGTTTAACCTTGCGCCGCTAAAACCGTTAATTGTGGGCGCATTTCAAATGACCGAACCGCAATGGAAAGCGTTGCTCATTATGAATATTGCGTTAACTATTCCTGCGCGAATTGTTGTGGGTAGCTTGGTGGATAAATTCGGGCCACGCATTATTTATAGCTGCTTGTTAATTGCTTCCGGTGCTATGTTGATTGCCTTTGCCTCAGCACAAAGTTTTGAGCAGCTCGCGTTGTTCCGGTTTTTGCTGGGCTTTGTGGGTGCCGGTTTTGTAATAGGTATTCGTTTGGTGGGCGAGTGGTTTCCTGCGCGCCAAGTAGGGTTAGCTGAGGGCATCTATGGCGGCTGGGGTAATTTTGGCGCGGCAGCAGCAGCTTTTATATTGCCATTATTAGCGTTGCATGCATTTGGTGGAGAAAATGGATGGCGTTATGCGATTGGTTTTACGGGCCTATTTTCAATTGCTTACGGTTTTGTATTTTACACATTTGCTCGTAATACACCGAAAGGATCAACATATTTTAAGCCAAAAAAATCCGGCGGTTTAGAAGTCAGTAATAAAAAAGATTTCTGGTTTTATGTATTAATGAATGTCCCCATGTATTTAATATTAGCGGTACTTGCGTGGAAATTATCGCCAACTAATTTAAACCTATTGAGCGCCACTACTACTTACATGCTGTATGCAGTTTTGTTTGCACTGTTTGTATTTCAATTCAGTCAAATTTATCGCGTTAATAAAGACATGCTAAAAAATGGTTCGCCCGATCACGACAAATATCAATTTAAACAAGTTGCTATTTTAAACTGGTCTTACTTTGTAACTTTCGGTTCTGAGTTGGCGGTGGTGTCAGTATTGCCAGCATTCTTTATGGAAACGTTTGCTGGTTTGAGCATGGCGCAAGCCAGTATGCTAGGAGGTTCATTTGCTTTTATGAATTTAGTAGCGCGCCCTGGCGGTGGCTGGTTCAGTGATAAATACGGGCGTCGCTTGAGCATGACAGTCATAATGGTGGGTATCACCATCGGGTACCTCTTGCTATCACAAATAACGTCAAGCTGGCCGTTGTATTTAGCATTCGCAGCCGTAGTTATTTGTTCTCTGTTTGTGCAAGCCGGTTGCGGTTCTGTATTTGCAATCGTGCCGCTGATTAAACGCCGCATGACAGGGCAAATAGCAGGTTTGACTGGCGCTTACGGAAATGTCGGCGGCGTAACTTACCTGACCGTTTATAGCTTCGTAGATGTGCATACTTTTTTCATGGTAATAGCTGCAACCGCCGTAGCAGCTTTAGTCTTCGTACAATTTTTGAAAGAACCAAAAGGCCATATGACTGAAGTAAATGCAGATGGTACTGTTCAGCATATTGAATTAGGTTAAGTTGATTTAACTGCAAATATATCAACCGAATACCCATTTCAATTTGGGCTAGAATGCACTGGTGGCGCCTTGCTATAAAACCACAATTTAAAAACTGGAGGGGGCGCCGAGCCGCTGAACTCGGCATTCTACAAATGAGGATAATTAATGGACATTCGTGTAGACGATTTAAACGGTCAAGAAATCTATAATTTATTGAATGAACATTTAAAGGATATGTATTCTGTTTCTCCCCCCGAAAGCGTACATGCATTGGATATAAATGCACTCAAAAATCCTCAAATCACTTTTTGGTCGGTTTGGAAAAATGAAAAGTTAGCCGGTTGTGGCGCCATAAAAGAGTTGAGTAAAACCGAAGCCGAAATTAAATCTATGAGAACTGTAAGCGAATTTCGTCGCCAAGGTGTTGCAGCAAAAATGTTAAGTCATATATTGTCTGAAGCCGCGCTAAGAAATTACAATACTTTATACTTAGAAACAGGGCCGGTAAAATATTTTCATCCCGCAGTAGCGCTCTATAAACGTTTCGGTTTTGAAGTATGCGGGCCTTTTGCTGACTACGTGCTTGACCCTTATAGTCTATTTATGAAGAAAGTGCTGCGGTAAAAGATGTATTAAAGGCGTTCCAGCCTAGTAACTTAAAAACTGCCGGGGGCGCCGAGCCGTTTACTTCATGTTAGGCAAAGAATATGAATCCTGCAGATCAAGCTAATAATTACAATAAAATTGCTGGCTATTGGTGCGGCTCAAGTTTCAATAGTGAAAACGGAATCGCTCAGCATAAACGTGCATTGCAATTTGCGAAGCAAACAGGAATTGCTATAGATATAGGCTGCGGAAGTAATAGTCGTATCCTAAATTTAATGCTTGAGCACGGCTTTGAAGTAGAAGGTTTGGATTTTTCAATAGAAATGTTAAAACATGCAAAAATTAAACATCCAGACTTGGTGTTTTATCATGCAGACATATGTGAGTGTAAGTTCACTAAAAAATATGAATTTATTTCGGCTTGGGACAGCATTTGGCACGTTCCATTAATTCATCAAGAACTAGTACTTCGTAAACTGTGTAATGCATTAGCTGATGATGGCATACTTATTTTCACTAGTGGCGCGGTTGATGAGGCGGGGGATAGTAATAATTTATTTTTAGGTCAGGAGCTCTATCATGCTGCACTTGGCGTCCCTACTCTTTTGGACGTATTAAGTAACAGCGGCTGTATTTGTAGACATTTAGAAAATGACGATTGGCCGAATTCACATTTGTATATAATCGCACAAAAGAAAAATGCATAACAAAGCTTGGCGCACCGCCACTGAGTGGCTGGACTATGTGTCCCCAACAGCTTTTAAGCCATAGTTTTGCTGCGCAAAAGAATCCCCTGGGTCATGTTGTGGTTCCCAAGACGTAGATAGAATTCTTGCGCATTACGCAGATAAATTTAAAATAAATATACCTCTTATTGTTAAACCCGCCAGTAGGAATGAATATTTATGAATGCTAACGTTATACGGCCGTGGTTAATTCGTTGGATGTATCTGATTACTATCGGGCATTTTGTAAGTGGCATTTTGCTCGCCTGGTTTTCGGGCTTTAGCATTTTAGATACTTATCATCACGCTGTATTGAGTGGATTTTTGAGTGACGACGTTTCGGCTGCTATGCATGCATTGCAAGTGTGGTGGCTTAGTTTATTTGGAGCTACGCTACAAAACCTTGCAATTTTTATGGGTGTATTGACGTATGTCGGCAACAAGTATCGGAGTGCATTGATTTGGGGTTGGATGATTATTGGGTTGGTGTGGTGGGCGCCGCAAGATATCATTATTTCATTACAGGTTAATCTATGGCTGCATGTGTGGGTGGATGCTATTGTGCTGATAATGATGTTACCCCCTTTGGCAATGTTATGGTGGTTTGATCGTCATTTAAAACCGAAGGTATAAGGAGAAAAGTTATGGAAAATAGTAATAATTTTCCACCGAAAGTAAATTTTGATGACCAAATCATCCTGTTTGATGGTGTGTGTAAGCTATGTAATGGCTGGACCCGTTTTATTATTAGGTACGATGCGCACCGGCGTTTTAAGCTTTGTGCAGTGCAATCCGAAGAGGGTCAGGCGATTCTGAAGTGGTTTGGTTACCCAACAGATTATTTTGAAACAATGTTATTAGTGCAAGGGAATAAGGCGCTTGAAAAATCTGATTCGTTTTTGGTGGTGATGTCGCAGTTGCCGTTTCCGTGGAGTTTGTTGCGAACGCTAAAATTATTTCCCAAGGGCTTTCGCGATTGGTTTTATGATCGTATCGCATTAAATCGATATCGGCTGTTTGGTAAATATGATGTGTGCTTGTTGGCGGCGGCGGATAACGAGCATCGGTTTCTTTGAACATGCTAAATCAAATAAATAATCCCTTGCTATTACTAGCAAAGGATTATTTATTCTACATTAGTTAAAAATTCCAATCAGCTTGCAGCCAAAATTTAGTAGTATCAGATACTAAAGAATTCGCACCGACTTTTTGCACCCAATCGCCATTTTTAAACATCGCGTATTTTGCAGTGTATGCCACTGCACCAATTTTTTTGCTAACACTTAAATTCCATTCAGTGCCGTAATCAATAATTTTTCCTAACATCGGGCCCGCAGCAAGACTTTTTTCATCCGCTTTGTAATCATGGTAGCTCGCTAATAGTTGGGTGCCCATAACTGTAACTGCCAAGCTTGCGTACATGTCTTGGATACCTTCTTTAGGTGTAACCAAAAATCTATCAGCCCAACCATTGAAAGCATGCAAGGTGGCGAAGGGGGTGGCAAAACCTTTTGTACCTCCATCAGAACCTAATACTTCATAACCAATCGACGGAACAAAGCGACCTAATGTTGTGCTTGCTTCGGCAAACATATATGACGCGCTGTAATCCAGAGGATTGTCGTAAGCGCCAGATTGTTTTGCGTATTCCAGCGTATACATAAATGCTGGGTTTGCAGTGCTGACCCAGCGCGCGCCATAAGTATCGCTGGAAAGCGCTGCAGATTTATTTGCTGTTGCACCAGTACCCACTAAAAATGCATCATTCGTGTTATCGATTAGATATGCATAGCCTGTTAATTTCCCTGCTTCAAAACCGGTGTAACTCACATTCACTAAATTAGAGTCTTGATGGTAGTCTCCTTGTATTTCTATTCCTTCCCCGAAAATCCGATTAACGTTAGTAATGTGCGCTACAAAAATATTGGTGTATCGAATTGATTTATTGGTGAAGCTTAAACCGTCATAAGTTTGCTCGTTCTGGCGCCAGCCGACATTACCAATAAAGCGTGCGTTGTCCAACACTATTCGCTGGCGCCCATATTTAACAACATTATTAAATGTGGTGTAAGAAATTAATGCTTGATTTACTTCCGTACCTTCCGGGTCAGAAATAAGTGCATGCTTTACTGCACCTGCATTGATTGGATCATTTGCCCAGACTGCATAATCAACGTCATGATCTATCTCTGTAACATTATCCATTTCAATTGTGGTGGCAAAGCCATTCCATGCGCCTGACTGATAGGATAAACGCGATCTTAAAGTCAATGCATCAGAATCCTCAAAGCCATCCCAGCTAACATCTTCGTAACGTGTCCGAAAATTTAATTTAATTGTGCTGCCTTGTTGTAAGGCCTCGGTTAGTTTAGGTGCAGCATATGCTGAAGGTAAAGAGAAGAGTAATGTGCTTGCAGCAACGCAAACGAATTGTGCCGCAAGAAACCGTTGCCTAGTGTGTGCTTTCATAAGGATCTCTCAAATAATTAATAATGGTAATGGTCACACCTGCCGAATTTTTTTAATAAGTCTTTACGCTTAAAAAATATTTAATCGGTTCGTTGATTAAATTTTATTGGCATGGCTTATTTTCACTAGAGCAAAGCTTATGCCAAACAAAATAGTAAGTCGTAAGTAAATAAATTAGTTTATTTAAATCAACGCCATATTAAAATTATTTATAAATACAAGAATATATTTATATTTTGTTGTCGCACGGTATTGGTGATTGGAAAAATAAATTCGCGCCAAATGTATACATGAGTAAAATTTCAGTTGCGCCACATGGATGCACGCAGAGTCAATAAATTATCAAACCAGTACACTAATAAAAAATCGATAGTTACTAATGAGCTCGTAGTAAAGAATACTGTTCAATTCAAAACACGCCGTGAATATATCCCTATAGGCTCTAATCGGCATCCATGCCTCATAAGGTTTTGAATCAAACAGTATTCTTTATTTGTGCCCCGTTAGTAATATCGTATTTGCTATAAAGAAGCAGCAAGCGGTAAGTAGTGCCTCAAAGAAATGCAAAACACTTATTCTATGCGTTGAAAGTGAACAAAATTGCTGTGCAATTAATTTAGTAGAGAAATCCGTACGAAGTTGGCTGATCTAAAAAATGGCACAACAAAAATTTATGAATTTTTAGTGCGCCAGAACAGTACAAATGTGGCTTTTTAGGATATTTGGCACAGAGATTGAATGGCTCTTCCTATGCAGAGCTTTTCGTAATAGTTCTTGTGAACAGCTGTTAGCAATATAAAGCTTAGCAATATTAACAACACCTTTTTACCATAAATTTTTCACTTAATAGTTTGGGAGTTATTCTATGAGCGTTCTTGGAATTAAAAAATCACCCCGGTTTTTTTTACTTAGGTTTGCTGATCTAAGAAAAAAATTTCGCACCACTATTTGTGCCGCCGTGGGGTTGGTTACTGCAATTGCTTTAACAGCTTCTGCTGAAGCAGCTACGGGAAAACCTGAAAAGGAAAATTTAAAATTCGGATTTATTAAATTAACGGATATGGCCCCGCTCGCCATAGCATTAGAAAATGGATACTTTGAAGATGAAGGTTTAACTGTAGAGTTGGAAGCACAAGCCAACTGGAAAGTGGTGCTTGATCGCGTACTCACCGGGCAGCTCGATGGTTCGCATATGCTAATGGGGCAACCGGTAGGAGCACTCGCCGGCTTTGGCACTGCTGGTGAATTGGTAACTGCCTACACTCTTGCGCAAAATACTTATGCCTGTACGGTTGGTAATGATATTTGGAAGCAAATTAAAAAAACTGTTCCTAAGGGTGCGGATGGCAAACCACTTCATCCTATGAGTGCAGAGGTATTAAAACCCGTTATTCAAAGTTATAAAAACGCCGGGAAATCGTTCAACATGGCGATGGTTTTCCCCGTCTCAACTCATAACATGGGTTTGCGTTATTGGTTAGCCGCAGCAGGGATTAATCCGGGTTTTTATGCCCCGCTTAAAGGCGACACATCAGGGCAATTAAACGCAGAAGTATTATTGTCTGTCACCCCGCCACCGCAAATGCCAGCGACATTGGAGGCGGGTACTATCAATGGTTACTGCGTTGGTGAACCCTGGAATCAACAAGCGGTATTTCGTGGAATTGGTGTGCCCCTCATCACCGTGCACAATCAAATGGCTGACAAAGTATTTAGCGTAACCAGAGCTTGGGCAACAAAAAACCCTAACACTCACATTCACGTTGTTAAAGCACTTATACGTGCAGGCAAGTGGTTAGATGAAAAAGATAATGCCAACCGCCCTGCGGCTGCAAAAATAATTTCTAATCCGAATTATGTTGGTGCAGATTATAAAGTTATCGCTAACTCCATGACCGGTGTATTTGAATATGAACGCGGTGATGTGCGCAAAGAGCCTGACTTCAATGTGTTTTATCGTTACAACGCCTCTTATCCTTTCTATTCGGATGCAGTTTGGTATTTAACGCAAATGCGTCGGTGGGGGCAAATTCCTGAAGCAAAAGCGGACAACTGGTACACAGATTTAGCGAAGAAAATTGCCATGCCAGAAGTTTATCAGCAAGCCGCAAAAGATTTAATTGCCGAAGGGAAAATGAGCGCTGCTGACTTTCCTGACTTTAGCAAAATGGATGGCTACCGCGCACCTGATGCAACCGAGTGGATTGATGGTATTAAATTTGATGGACACAAACCTAACGATTATTTGAAACTATTTAAAGTAGGCTTGAAAGGCGACGAAAAAATTTAGTGATACTGACTAATGGTAGCCAATAAAGTTATACCAATATCTGGCAATAAATTCGCACCGGCAGTTAATGCCGGGGCGAGATTAAAAATGAATCACCTTGGAGTAATTAACATGAGCGTGCTAAGCAGTACACTTTCCAAATTTAAAATTGAAAAGCCCTCTCCTGGGAAAATGCGCGATATGGTGTTGGGAACATGTATTCCTGCTCTAGGTTTGGTGTTCTTTTTAATTTTTTGGCAAGTCGGTGCACAGAGTATTAAAACTTCTCTCGGTACTTTTCCCGGGCCCAAAGAAGTGCTTACACAATGGGGTAATCTTGTTGATGAGCACAAGACTGAAAGGAAACGCGAAGAAAATTTCTATGCACGTCAAGCTACTCGCAATGCAGAAGCGCTAGCACAAGATCCAAAGGCGGAAGTTAGGGCTCGCAAGTTTTCTGGCCACCCGACATTTTTTGACAAAATAAAAACAAGTTTAATTACTGTATTAAGCGGTTTTTTTCTCGCCACATTCATTGCAATTCCTATTGGGATTGTTATTGGCCTTAGTCAATCACTGTATCGGGCCTTCAATCCTATTATTCAAATATTTAAACCTATTTCGCCCTTGGCATGGCTACCGCTCATTACTTTGGTGGTGAGTTCGGTTTATACCAGTGAAGATCCCATGTTTCAAAAATCATTTATTATTTCACTGCTCACAGTCACTCTATGTTCGCTGTGGCCAACCATGATCAATACCGCCGTTGGCGTCGCAGGCGTGAGTAAAGATTTAGTCAACGTTAGCCGCGTATTACGCTTAAGTTGGTTTACTCACGTGCGAAAAATTGTATTGCCATCGTCTATACCTATGATGTTTACCGGTCTACGTTTATCGCTTGGTATTGCATGGATGGTATTAATCGCCGCAGAAATGTTGGCGCAAAACCCTGGCTTGGGAAAATTTGTATGGGATGAATTTCAAAATGGTTCATCGGATTCGCTGGGCAGAATTTGTGTAGCAGTGTTAACCATTGGCTTGATAGGTTTCTTTCTCGATCGCACGTTATTACTAATTCAGGGTTGGGTGAATTGGGATAAAACTGCAGTTGTAAGATAATAAGTTGGATCGTATTCATATAATCATTAACCGATATTTTTCGCGCAGCAGAGCAAAAGCAGGATTACATCATGAGCCAAGTACATCTAGAACTATCCAGCGTAGGCATAGACTTTCCTACTGCAAAAGGCCCTTTTTGTGCATTACAAAATGTAAATTTAAAAATCATGAAAGGTGAGTTTGTATCACTTATCGGTCATTCAGGTTGTGGCAAATCCACTGTGTTAAATATCGTTGCCGGATTATATAAAGCGACTTTGGGCGGTGTCATGCTAAATGGCCGCGAAGTGAACGAGCCCGGTCCTGAACGCGCGGTGGTATTTCAAAATCATTCGCTTTTGCCTTGGCTTACGGCGTATCAAAATGTTGAATTAGGCGTGAAGCCAGTATTTAAGGGGAAAAAAACCAGAGCTGAAATGCGGCAGTGGATTGAACACAATTTAGAGTTGGTGCATATGACACATGCGCTACACAAACGCCCCGACGAATTATCGGGTGGCATGAAACAACGCGTGGGTATTGCGCGGGCATTAGCGATGCAGCCAGAAGTTTTATTGATGGATGAGCCTTTTGGTGCTCTCGATGCACTAACTCGTGCGCATTTGCAGGATTCGCTAATGGAAATTCAACACACGCTCGGCAATACCGTCATTATGATTACGCATGATGTTGATGAGGCCGTATTACTTTCTGATCGTATTGTGATGATGACCAATGGCCCCGCTGCTACTGTCGGCGAAATTCTTGACGTAAAGTTGGCGCGCCCCCGTAACCGATTAGCCTTAGCTGATGATGTTGAATACAATAGTTACCGCAGTGCGGTCCTGCGGTTTTTGTATGAGAAGCAAAAAAAGGTTGAGCCCATTGCGGTAAAGCGTGTAGAAAAATCTACGGCTCCCTTGGTGGAAGATAAGCAAGTTGCTTAAAAGAAGATTTAATGGCGGATAATTTACGAATAAGTATCCGCTGCTTCGCCTTGGAAAAAATCCATATTTTATTTTTTATAATTGTAATGATTGAATAGGTTATTATTGTGGCGCTCTTGCAGTGTCGCCCCTACCCTATTCAACCTGAGATTATTTGCCACCGTTATGGATCATCTTCAATCGAGTCTGCATGTTAAATTTGCACAGCGCAGTGAAGCCGGGCGCAAACCAGAAAACCAGGATACTGTTGGGGCGCGCATTCCCGATGGGCATGCGCTTACTAACAAAGGCATCGCCATCGCCATTGCTGATGGTGTCAGTAGTAGCCTGGCTGCACGCGAAGCAAGTCAAACAGCAATTACAGGCTTCCTCACAGATTACTATGCCACGCCCGACACCTGGCGTACGCAGCAATCTGCAATACGTGTTATTCAAGCGCTCAATTCAAGCTTATTTGGCCGCAGCCAAAATTCAATTTATGGAGAAGGTTACCTCAGTACCTTTTCAGCATTAATTTTAAAAGGTTCAACGGCATTTTTATTTCATGTGGGTGATACGCGCATTTATCGTTTGCGCGGCAATGATTTTGAATTACTTACGCGTGACCACACACAGCGAGTTGATCGCAACACCACTCATTTAAGCCGTGCTATAGGTGCAGACCCCTATTTAGAAGTGGATATGTACAGCTGCGAACTTGAAATTGGCGATGTGTTTATTCTAAGTTGTGATGGTATCCATGAATTCATTCCCGCTGCAGAATTCAAACAATTAATTGCAACGCATGCGCAGAATTTGGAAGCTCTGGTTAGCAGTGCAATTGAGCTGGCACTTGCACACAAAAGTGACGATAACCTGAGTATTCAGGCAGTTTGTATTGAACAAATCGGTAGCGCTACGCAAAGTGAAGCGGTGCAGGTACTGTCGCGATTGCCATTTCCGCCATTATTATCGCCAGGGCAAACGCTAGATGGCTTACGTGTAAAAAAGATTTTACACGAATCAAATCGCAGCCAAGTGTATTTAGTTGAAGATGAAAAAAATACGCAATTTATAATGAAAACACCGTCGGTTATTTTTCAGGATGATACTGCTTATATTGAGCGCTTTGTTATGGAATCGTGGATTGGGGTGCGTATTCAAAGCCCACAAGTAGCGCGCATTGTTCCCGCACCAGAATCGCGTTCGTGTTTGTATTATCTAACCGAATATATTCCCGGGCCAACGCTCACACAATTATTAAAAGAGCGCGGAACATTATCCATTTTGGATGCTGTTGAACTTATTGAGAATTTAATTCGCGGCGTTCGCGCATTGCATCGCAAAGAAACACTGCACCAAGATTTAAAGCCAGACAATATTATTGTCAGTGCCAAGGGCCCCATTATTGTTGATTTCGGTTCCTGCTGGGTGGCAGGAATTGAAGAGATAGCTGCACCCTTTGCGCGCGACAATGTGTTAGGTACTATGGATTATTCGGCGCCGGAATATCGCTATGGTGG
>JANPKH010000340.1:0-1759 GCA_031425935.1 Gammaproteobacteria bacterium
AGTGCATTGAATGGATCGTTCAATCAGAAGCTCCGCCACAAACTTCTCAACGGAGAGATGTTGCACAAAATGCAGGAAGAAGCCGGTCTGTTTATAAGCTTGGGATTAGGGCGTGCTAACGGCTGGAATGTTGGGGAGAGCGAACAGGCAGCTTTCCGGTTATGGATGCCAAAAGCATCCGTTGAGGACAGTTGGCGTGACGACGAGTTCGTTGGACAAACCTGACAATCCGCTTTTGGAGTAGTACTGCCCATAGGGGACGTTCTTACAGTCGTAGCGGTTGCTTTTCGCCCTTTTCCCGTCAGTCAGATGCGCGTTTAAGTTCTCCGGAAGCAGATCAAAATCTGCCACATTTGCCGCATGTCTTCGCATTTCAGGTATGTATTGACTCCACATCGCCACAAGGGGCGGTTTCGGTCTGAATTGTCGCGTGGTGAATGTTGAATTGCTTCTCGAGCAGGCTGACCATAGCACGGCGCGTGATTTCCGGATCGCTACCGTCCGCGATAGCAACATGCGCCGTAAGACTGGCATCATCGCCAGCGACCGACCAGAGATGCAGATCGTGAACACCTTTCACCCCCTGCACCTCCCCCATTTTTGCTCGAATGGCTTTCAGGTCGAACCCTCGCGGGACGCCCTGCAAAAGGATGTGGGTTGTATCGCAAAGCAAGACCCAAGTGCGCGGCAACACCCACAGGCCGATACCGATGGCGACGATTGGGTCGATCCAGTTGTAGCCAGTCAGATAGATCGCGACGGCCGCCGCGATAACGCCAAGCGAGCCGAGCATGTCAGCCCACACTTCAAGATAGGCTCCCTTGACGTTGAGGCTGTCATCTTTGCCGCCTGCCAATACTCGCATCGAGATGATGTTTACGACAAGCCCGAGTGTAGCGACAACCAGCATCCCGACAGATTCAACTGGCTTAGGGTCGAAGAAACGACCGATGCCTTCAATCAACACATAACCCGCTACCGCAAAGAGCAAGATTGCATTGAATGCGGCAGCCAGAATTTCAAAACGGCGATAACCAAACGTGCGTTTGTCGTCGGGCGGGCGTTGACCGATTCTGACCGCAGCAAGCGCAATGGCGAGAGCAGCGGAGTCGGTGAACATATGCGCGGCGTCCGAGAGAAGCGCGAGGCTATCGAATAGGAATGCGCCAACCAATTCTGCAACGAGAAAAACGGACGTGAGCGACAAAGCGATTGCAAGCCGTTTCGTGCTGGCGCCCGTGCCGTGGTTGTGGCCTGCGTGGCCGCCGTTATTCGTTCCGTGCTCTTCGCTCATGCCACAACTTCCTTAGTAATCACGTCATCTTGCTCTTCCCACTTATGGATCAACCGATAAAGCGCTGGCAGCACGATCAACGTCAGGATCGTCGAAGAGATAATCCCGCCGATGACAACACTGGCGAGCGGTCGTTGCACTTCTGAACCTGCGCCCACATTGAGCGCCATCGGCACAAATCCCAATGATGCGACCAATGCCGTCATCAAAACAGGACGTAACCGTGTCACTGCGCCTTCACGGATGGCTGCATCAAGGTTCATGCCGCGTTCGCGCAAGTCTTTGATAAAGGACAGCATGACAACGCCGTTCAACACGGCAACGCCAGAAAGTGCAATGAACCCGACTCCTGCAGAGATCGACATCGGAATGCCGCGTAGCGCCAAAGCCGCGACGCCGCCGGTGAGCGCAAGCGGAACGCCGGAGAATACAATGGCAGCGTCTTTGGCGGAGCCGAACAGCGTG
>JANPKH010000341.1:0-4952 GCA_031425935.1 Gammaproteobacteria bacterium
AGAGGTTGCGGTGCCGAAACCGAATTACAACAAAATCAACAATCTTGCTCCTGCCCATTTTGTGATACATCTTTAGTTGTACAACAAGCCCATTTAAAAAATTTTATTAAACCAAAAGGAATTTTACCTTTTGGTATTAAAAAGGAAGCGGCACGCGAACATTTTAAAGTGTGGTTGAACAAACTTTGGTTTGCACCGGGAGATTTGAAAAAGCAATTTACTCAGCACGACAAGTTTATCGGTTTGTATTTACCTTTTTGGACTTATGATTGCGAAACATCCAGCTATTACGTTGGGCAAAGAGGCGATCATTACGATGAAACAATTACTGAGCAAAATAGTTCGGGCCAAACTGTCACCAGAACAATTACTCGCACGCGATGGTCACCAGCTCAGGGTAGGGTGGCTTGTACGTTTGACGATATTTTAGTGCCAGCAACTAGGTCCCTGCCAAATGATAAATTAAATGGATTGGAGCCCTGGGGTTTATCAGAGCTTGTTGATTACAAGGATGAATACTTAGCGGGTTACATAACAGAAACTTATCAAGTTGATTTGAAAGCCGGATACCAGACCGCAAAAGCGATTATGGAGCAAAATATACGTCGCGCTGCAGAGCGGGATATCGGTGGCGATGAGCAAACTATTTTATCGCTTGATACCCAATACAGCAGCGCAACGTTTAAGCACGTTCTATTGCCTGTATGGGTATCGGCTTATCGTTATCGCAACAAGGTGTATCAGATTATCGTTAATGCTCGCACCGGCGGCGTACAAGGCGAAAGGCCATGGAGCTGGATGAAAATTACCTTCGCATCATTGGTAGGCGCTTCGCTGTTGGCAGGGATTATGTATTTTATGGCAATGGCCAATCAAGCGCATTAGTTAAGCTTTATTTTAAAATAAAATTTATTTATTGAATGCTATCAATATTATTTTCAAATTTCGCAAGAAAAGTACAAGCTTATATTTCTATAAATTACTCAGTGATGCCGAATGACATCACTGAGTAAATGTTGCTTGGGAAAGGTTATTTTAAATTTTTAAACTCGCCGGTAAAGTTTGCATCGTACACTTCGCCTTCGGTTGACATAAGAACATACAGAGTTTTCTTTTCGCCCTCATTCACTACCGAAACGATGTGGTAGCCTTCACCTTTTTTATGCAGCTTTATATTTTTAGGTGGTACGCTATTCCAACTTGCAGGAAGCTTTCCAAAGCCAAGGCCACCATCTTTCATGCTTAACTGCGATGCCACATCTTTTCCCAAGCTCATCGCTGCTTGTTCAGTGATGGGTGCTCGTTTAGTGGCGGGTCCGTGATCATGATCGCCATGGGCTGCAACTTGTTGAACGGTGCCTAACATACCCAGTAAAAAAATTGATGCTAATATTTTCATAGTAATTTTCCTCTCTATAAAAAAATAAAAATTGAAATTAGTGTGAATGACTGCCTTCACCGTCGTGTGAGTGCGCTTCGGGGGTTTGCGTTGGCTTGTTATCTACGCTCGAATCAAGCTCTAATCGCTTGGGGTAATCAGTTAACGGGGATGACTTTTTCCCCGTCCTTTCCATGTTTTCATGAATGTGATGATGATCATCAACATTTAACGGAAAATCGTCCGGGTATTGTGTGTGTTGAAACCCGTGCAATTGCATTAATAGTAATAATCCACCCGCAAATAATAAAGCCAGGTTGGCAGCTTTACTAAATTTTTTAAATGAATTCGTTTTTCTCCATCCAGAGAGTAATACCAACATAATAGTTAGGGCAACAACTTGTCCAATTTCAACGCCTAGGTTAAAGGATAATATTTTTAAAATTAAGCCATGCTCACCTAAAGGCAATTGTTGAAGGCGCGTTGACAAACCAAAACCATGAATTAGACCAAATGCAAACACCATCCAGGTAAGGTTAGGTGAACGCATTTGCAAATATTTTTGGAATCCTTCCAGGTTGTCGAACGCTTTGTAACAAACGGTCAATGCGATCACCGCATCAATAAGATAGTAGTTGGCTTTGATCCCGAAAAGTGTTGCGAATACGAGTGTTATGGAGTGGCCAATGGTGAAGGCTGTAATAACTTTAAGAATTTCTTTAAAGCTCGTTAAAAAGAAAATCACACCAAACAAAAACAGTAAGTGATCGTAACCGGACAACATATGCGTAGCGCCTAAGCGCATGTATTCAAAGTAACCCGCGTTGAGAATTCGAGCTTGGTCTTCCGCCGACATGCCATGGGCAGCTACCGATGTACTGATGCCCGTTAATAGAAGTGTTAATAATACTTTAAACATTATTGGGCTCGATATTTTTTAATGTTATTAGGTGTAGGTTGGCTCGCCAATCAACGTTTTCCTTCGTTTAGCCGGACCTGCTGGATCGCTATGGTAAATTGAAAAGGTGGAGTATAGCGAAAAAAAATTGAGAACTACCTTCACTGACAGGTCTTCCGTTTGAAAGTTTTTGATATGGCCCGAATTTAGAGATCTTCGAAACATCTGAGTCGACATGCCGAACGTTCAAGGCTATAGGTCAGTGCAATAGGGCAGTGCAATACACTGAGGTTTCAGTACCGCACGTCGATGACGAGAACAACACGACCTAATAAACCTACAGTACTACGTTGAGCATGGCGAGTTAATTACAGATTCAATTGCTTTATGAGATTGCCCGTCTTTATTTTTTTCCGTCTCAGTAGTAATTGAATATGATGTGATAACAGAATTTTCTGATTTGAATTCAATGGTTGATTTAACGTCTTGGCCGACCAATACAATCGAATTTTCTGTTTCTTCACTAATCGACAAATATCCAAGATTTTTTAGATTAGACTTTAAACATTCCAACGGAATTGATTTCCCATCCCCCTTTGAGGTATTTTTTGAGCCAGAATCAAGATCACCCTTACTACAACCGCTCATTGCAATCGTAACTAATATAATAAGCAATTTATTCATTTATATTCTCCGCTATTAATTGATATAGGATTACGTAAAAACCAAGCATAAATCATATCGGCACTTAAAGTCACTAGCTTTTACATTTTAAAGCTATAGGGTTTTTTTGGGATAAAATTGGCTTTTTCGCACATAAAAGCAAGACCTCAAGTAACGCAACTACGACAGTTTTTTTAATGAAAAAAAATGTCGGCAGATAAAATTGCTTACTGCATTTCTATTTACCCTTCGGCGTTATACTGCCCATACGATAATCCCGTTTGAAGGAGATAAAAAGTGAAACTCAACATTATTTTTAAATGGTTAATCTTTTCGTCCCTTTACGCGGCCACGCTGAGTCAAGCCGCCGTTATGGAAGGTTCTTTTAACGGTTTCGTTACTGACGTGCAGGAGCGCCATCCGGAGGAAAGTAACTTTAGGTATTGGAATGGAGACATCACAGGGCAATCAATCAGTGGCACTTTTTGGTACGACACAACTGCACCAACGAACACTCTAGCAGGAACCTCTACTGACACAGCTTTTTACATGGCCGAACAAATAAATTGGCTTGGCATTATATTTAACATTGATGGAGAGACGTTTGATGTATCCAATCTTAATCCTCAGGGGCTACCACCTTATTATGTAGAAGATAATGTCATCATCAGACACACTGATCCTATCATTACCGAGGATGAATCCTTCTTTAGGCTCTATGATTCGATCGAGCGCGATGTGGGCTACGGCGGTGGCGCAAGTCTGCAGGGCGAAATTACTCTTGGAAACTCCATATCTACTATTTTAAATGGCATCAGTCTGGAGCAGGAGTTCGATTGGGTTAGCCAAGGTTCAACAGATACTAGCGAAGCTGTGTTTACTTATCGCAATTCTGTAGGAAGCTTATATGCGAATACATGGGTCACCATGTCTCTGTCCGATGTTCATATTAAAATTCGAGATGAAGTTTCGGTGCCTGAGCCTTCTTCACTTGGTCTGCTAACACTTAGTTTGTTAGTGTTGGGATGGCGGATAAGAAATTCTGCATGATCTACACATTATTTTTATTAGGACGCGATGGAACCTTGATAAAATTCACGCGATGTCAAAAAATTCAACAGTAAGTCTTAAAGGTTTTTAGAGTATTTTGGTTTCCGAATGCGATCCGAGTACGCTACCTTTAGCTCTACCGCTAGGATTGAAAAACACCGTTACTTGTTTGACTGTTCGTAATTTTGCTGCGCAGGGAAGTGAAGCAACTACCGAAGTATTTCTAAATGTTGGTGTTGCGTTGACCGGTTGAATCCATACCCAAAAGCAGACATTTAAAGATCAGTTAGCTAAAGGAATACTTTTGGCAGTGACTACACCAAGCAGACTAATCCCGAGATTGAGTAAGTTCTGTGTGTGCCTGCAACAAGAGCAGGATTCCAGTTCTTGTAGTAATCCATTAATTGATCAGTATTGGTAATATTGTCTGGAGCTTGCAACGGGAAGTCACCGGCCGTGTGTGTGCCTAGATTAATCAGACTGATATTGTCAAAACTGCTACCACGTAAATAGAGTTGCGAAACACATCAAAAAAAATTGATCTTTTTGTTTGCGCTTTTTTGTCAACAGGCATGAAATTGCACTGTTTAATCTTGCCTGGCTTTGGCAAGCGTTTGCATTTTTTGCATTTTTGTCGCGGCGGCGGCTATGTGAGTTTGGCACTGAGTCACGAACGTTTGGTATTCAGGAGTCATAAAATCTGCAACGCTTGCACTTAAAATCATAAATCCGATAATAAAATTATCGCGAAATATGAGTTCACAATGTAGATTTCGTGCGTTGGAAAAGTTTTTCCCGAGCCGACCAGCTCTTGCAGCGTCGGTAAGGTTTCTGATTAGCGAAATATTTTTATTCTCTTTACCAACAATATCAGTCAGGTCTTCCAATTCTTTCCAAGTGAGTGGTGAATGTTCCGATATTAGAGGGAGTGCAGCTACATTATCGATGCATTTAAAATTATTT
>JANPKH010000342.1:0-2563 GCA_031425935.1 Gammaproteobacteria bacterium
GTCTCACCTGGGACACCTGGATCCAGTACACCTCCAAGGTCGTCTTTCCCTCGAGTCTGTTCGATGTCACCTCATTGCGTGACTCCTACGAACCTCTTCGCATTACTCCTGTATTCCGCAAAGCACGGGCTTTGTACGACCGAAAACAGCTCCTGGCTATGCTCGCTGCCCTTGCCTCTGGAGTCACCCAAGCTCATCCCTTCGACCTCTGCTCAAATCTGGAGCTCCGCCAGCAGCTACGCGGGTATCGATCCCGAGTTGGAGATCTACAAACCAACGCCCTCTCCAGCCGAGATCTATCTGCTCTCCAAAAACAGTATCGGTCCTCGGAAAAGTTCTTTCATGATTTGACCAAACACAGTCCCCACTGCTTCACTTGTATCATTGACAGTGGGTGCTCATATTCCGCCACTAATTCCTTCACTGATGTGGACCCCTCCAGTATTCGCAAGCTCTCAACTCCCATCACTTTAGGTGGCATAGCGGGTTCCCTGTCTATTGAATACATTGGACACGCCACATGGGAGACTCTCGACGATGACGGAAATGTGGTAACTTTCGATGATGACGTGCTCATACACCCTGACCTCCCTGACCGCCTTCTCAGTCCCCAATCCTTCCTCTCCCGTCGCGACCCCGCACGGTCTAGAGACCCCACGTCTCACTTCAGTATCTACCATGACCGTGCGGAATGGCACCGAGACGGATCCAGATGTCTTACCATGCAATATGATGCCAGCTTCCTGCCTAGATTGGTCCTGTTCTCCAAGGGAGCCGCTGTCCCCACTCTCAGCTCCTTCACCTCAGTGCTCCACCAAAGCAACTCCAATCTCACCATGTTCCAGAAGGTCTGGATGAAGTGGCACATTCGCCTTGGCCATCTGTCCTTTTCCCACGTCCAGCAGCTCGGGTTAGGAGGCTACTTGGACCATGTGGCCCTCGGTTTGAATAACAGTACCCCTAACAGCCATCCCGTCTGCTCATCATGTCAATTCGGTAAACAGACTCGCCGTCCCGATCACACCACCACTACTTCTAAGAACCATGACAAAGTTGGCAACCTTATGGTCAACCAATTGACCCCGGGATCCCGAGTCTTCTGTGACCACCTGGAGTCTCGAGTCCGTGGCCGTCTTTTCCACACTGCTGGTCGCGAATCATCCTCTAGTCAATTCTGTGGAGCTATGATTTTCGTGGACGCCGCATCTCGCTACATCCATGTCGAGCATCAAGTAACCCTCAATGCATCCGATACCATTATGGCCAAAGATAGTTTTGAGCGAGCCGCCCTTCTCAACGGCGTTGTTGTCAACTCCTACCACACCGACAATGGAGTCTTTGCGAGTAAGCGATTCGACCATGAAATTAACACCAATGTTCAATCCATCCGCTTCAGCGGGGTAGGAGCCAAGTGGCAAAACGGTATGGCCGAGGGTGCAATTCGGTTGGTCGTTTCCCGAGCTCGCACCATGATGTTGCACGCCTCCCTTCACTGGCCAGAAATCGAAGACGAATCTCTCTGGCCCATGGCTCTTGCCCATGCTGTCTACATGTACAACCAAACCCCCAACGAATCCACCGGCATTGCCCCCGTCGAAACCTTCACTGGAGTGCTCAGTGACCACCAAGCTCTCCGTAACCTCCACACTTGGGGTTGCCCCGTCTACGTTCTCGAGCCTCGCCTCCATGACTCCGGATCCAAGATCCCCAAGTGGCAACCTCGTTCCCGTCGCGCTCAATACATGGGAGTCTCCCCCGTTCACGCGGAGACTGTGGGTCTGGTTCGAAATCTGGTCTCCGGCTACATCACCCCCCAATACCACCTGGTATATGACGATTGGTTTGAAACCGTTTTCGCCGAGTACGATCATGTTCCTCCCCCCGGATGGGAAGACATGTGTGTCTTCAACCGCTTCGAAATCGTATTTGAGGATGAGGCTCCCCTTCTTTCCGATGAATGGCTCACGCCTGAGGAAGTCGCTGCCAACCACGTTCATCGCCGCACTCAGCAACTGAGACAAGGGAGACGTTTATATCAAGATCTCACTAGCCAAGAATTCCATTATGGACTATCAGCCCCCTGCTCCAAGAGACCCTCCCGACGTTCCGTTACGGGAGATCCCTCCAGCCGCGGCTCCTCCAAGGGAGCCACCAGTTGCGCCTCCAAGGGAGCCTCCGAGGGAGCCACAAGTTGTGCCTCCAAGGGAGTCTCCAATACGCCAGCCTTCAAGGGAGCCACCCGTTATGCCTCCAAGGGCGCCTCCAAGGGAGCATCTTCGTCATTGGTCCCGCGAGGATCCTCTTCCAGCTCCTCCTCCACCCAGTCCGGCTGTCCGACGCAACCCCACCCGCGCATCACGCAGTCAGGACACATCTAGGACTCAATTCATGAACAACATAGACCCTACCCGAAAGTCTTATCGCCCATCCTCCAGACTGGCCATGATGCTCGCCCAGGTTTGTGGTGGCCTCACCCCTCCCACTGCTCGTGCCATGCATGGTCAAGTCATGGGATTTGATCCAAGCACCGGACTACAAGAATCTCTTCCTCCAGGACTAGTGC